>CALJWY010000001.1 GCA_937974465.1 uncultured Lysobacterales bacterium
ATCGGCACTCGCCTGGGTGTTTACAAACTTCCTGAGATCTGGATAAAACGCCTGACGGCTGTTCTGATAATGTACGTAGCATTGAGACTAATCTGGCGCTGGACAAGCATGCTTTAGTCTTGGACGCTGCGAACAAATAGAAAATGCATAGTGCCTTGGCCCGCACTCAGGTTAGAATTCAGCTTCTTTTTGCCGGGGAATCTCGTGCTACCCGGCAATAATCACCGAACTCAGGAACACTATTGGAACCACTTAACGATACGCTATCCAGACCTTTGAAAGACCTGCGGATCTCCGTGCTTGACCGCTGTAACCTGCGCTGCACCTACTGTATGCCGGAAGAATCCTTGCATGCCAGGGGTGTCTTTTTGCGGCCCCAATACCTGCTCAGCGATGGCGAGATCGAATTGCTGGTGCGAGTGTTTGCAAGACTGGGTGTGCACAAGGTTCGCCTGACAGGTGGGGAGCCCCTGTTGCGTCCCGGGTTCGTTGAGTTGGTTAGTCGAATTTCGGCCGTTGAAGGGATTACCGACCTTGCATTGACGACCAATGCCATCCTCTTGCCCCGGCATGCCGGGGCGCTTAAAGAAGCCGGCCTGGGCCGAATTACGGTTAGCCTGGATAGTCTTGATGGTGACGTGTTTTACAAAATGGCGGGCGGTCGTGGATCAGTACAGGAAGTCCTCGATGGCATCAGCGCCGCAGAAGCTGCCGGGTTTGAGCGCGTGAAAATTAATACCGTTGTGCAACGAAACGTCAACGATCATACCGTTATTGATCTCGTAGAGCATTTCAGAACCACTCCCCATACCGTCAGGTTGATCGAGTTTATGGATGTCGGTAATGTCAACAATTGGGATCGCGAACTGGTGGTGCCGAGCGCTGAACTGTTGAAAAAGATTCATGATCGCTGGCCACTCAGACCGGTGGCCAAGCAGCCATTGGGTGAAACTGCACGACGCTATGCGTTTACCGATGGTGCAGGTGAGATTGGATTTATCTCGTCTATCACCGAGCCATTCTGCGGTGATTGCTCACGTGCAAGGGTTACCGCGGAAGGCTTGTTCTACAGTTGTCTTTTCTCAGCAAAAGGTACAGTTTTACGTGACAAAATCCGTGCGGGTTCCGGTGAGGATGAGCTGGTTGATGAGATTAGAGGTCTGTGGCTAAAGCGTGCCGACCGTTACAGCGAATTGCGCAGCCATCTGCCACAGCGTCAACCGCACATTGAAATGTATCGCATGGGTGGTTAAGGCCGGAGTTCAGTCGATAGCCAGGCATTAACGGCTCCTCCCATCCCGCCCAGGACACCTATTTTTGGTGAAAGCGGACATTTTCAATCATAATCTTCTTTGCTTGGATAAATCAGAGGCCTCTTAATTGAAAAATACAGCACGCTATTTTGCCCTGTTTCGTGAACAGGCGGGTTGTGCGTCCGAGCCAGTCGAGTGGGTTGGCGGTACCGCAGCTGACCTGTTTCGATTATTGGCGCAAAGACATGAATCCCTGACTTCTGAAGCCGCGGCACTGGTTGCGATCAATGATGAAATGGCGGCCTGGGAAACAGCTCTGCAGGAAGGCGATGAAGTACTGTTTTTCCCACCGGTAGCAGGCGGATGAAATTTTCAGTCACCCACACAGCGATTGATGTAGACGCTGCCAAAAAGGCGGTCAGCGATGATGCTTGCGGGGCGCTTGCCGTGTTTGAGGGATGGATTCGCAACCATAACGAAGGCCAGGCGGTTGAGCGCCTGGAGTACGAGGTGTATCGGCCGGTTGCAGAAAAGGAAGGCAGCAAGATAATCGATGAAGCGATCGAGCGGTTTGGTGTCAGTCACGCCATCTGCATCCACCGGGAAGGGTTGTTGGAACTCGGTGATATTGCTGTCATCGTTTGTGTGTCCTCCCCCCACCGAGGTGAAGCCTTCGATGCCTGTCGCTATATCATCGACCAGACCAAGGTTCGGTTGCCGATCTGGAAGAAAGAGCATTATGTAAGCGGCGTTAGCGAATGGGTAAATTGTGAGCACTGTGCGGCAGCCGGCCATTCACACGGCGATCATTGATCATGAGCGATGATCGTATGCAGCGTTTCAGTGAGATCATCATTGAGCATAGCCAGTACCCGAGGCACCATGGAACCCTTGAGCATCCTACACATACCGGTCATGGCGAGAACCCATTTTGCGGTGACCGCGTCAGCCTGCAACTTTTGGTATCAAGCGATGGCGTGATTGAGCAGGCCGCAGTGGAGAGTGTGGGATGCGCGATCTCGATGGCTTCGGCCTCACTGCTTGCCACCCATCTGCATGGGCTGAGCCTGCAACAGGCAGAAAACCTGTTTGATCAGATCCGTGGGCTTATCACTGAAGGCAGTAGCGGGCAGGATGACGAAGAACTGGGTGAACTGGCCGCTCTTGCCTTTGCCGGACGTTATCCATCCAGGGTCAAATGCGCCACACTTCCATGGCATGTATTGAAACATGCGCTGGGGCAGGATACTTCGATCGCCAGCACTGAGTAGACCACAACAATAGCCGCTTGGCGGCTTGTTCTTGATACGCCTTTAACTTATTGCAATTACCGTAGCGACACTATCAGATCGTCGAGTTCCACGCCTTGTACGGTTGATTCCGGTGGCAGTCGGGTAACGACGAACAAGCATGTCCGGTCATTGGTTTGTACACAATCTGCAACAATGGCGTCGTGTGATTGTCCTGCACTCAGCAATTGCACTTTCTGCAATGAGGCGGGGCATGGCGCCGGCTCAATATTCAAAACCCTGGGGTGTCTTTTCACCTTGCCAAGGTAATGGGTGCGGGCGACGATCTCCTGGCCGGGATAGCAGCCCTTGCGGAAGTTCACCGCGCCGATTTGATCAAAGCCAAGCATTTGTGGAATGAACTCACCGCTGCTGTTGCTGTTTAGCCAGGTGACACCACTTTGAAACTCTGCTGCTTTCCAGGCCCTCTGCGCACTTGCATCACTATCCCCGGCTAATTCTTTCTCTAGCAAAACAAAGTGGTTCTCGCTTCCTGGTATCGGAATTTTTGCGAGGGCGGAGTCTTCTGCTGTTGATGTCTGCGCTTGACTTCCTGATACCGCACACTCATTGAGTATCCCGATACTCACCTTTGAACGCATGACATAAATTCTCATGCGATCGGCGATTGGCTGCGCCAGTTCACTTGAGAGGAGGGCCAGGAATGCTTCTTCAAGCCGGTACACCAGCATCAGGGCGAGCACGCGGCCCTTGGGTTCACAGTAGCAGGCAAACGTTGACTCACCTGTAGCCAGGGCCAATACATCTGCACTGAGCTGATTCTGTAAAAAGTCACCGGCGTCAGCATCGCTGAAACGAATCGCTGACAGGTATTTAAGTACTGGCATGTGCAATGGGTCCTCAATTGGTTGGTTGTGCTGTCACGTGCATATTAACTCAATTCCTGAAAATTAAACCCGTAAGAACAGATTTCCTGACTCGCGTGATTTCAAATGGCACGACTACACCTTTGGCGTTAAACTTAATGCTTGCAGAGTAACCGGAAGCCAGGGGTGTGAATGAAAGATCAGAAACCAAAAACACCCTCCGTCCAGCCAACTGATCCTGACAAGGCTTCTGGTCCGGCTGAAGTGACGAAAAACAGCCCCAAACTACCCGTTGAAGTGGGTGGCCCCAAAGGCCCCGAACCCACCCGTTATGGTGACTGGGAGAAGGCCGGTCGCTGTACCGATTTTTGATTCAACAATCCCAAGGAACTTCTGGTCTATCCATGAACTCTCATCTTATACATAAAATGTTCAGCTTTGGCGTTACAAACCCTGTCAATCGCCGGCTGTTAACTGCGCTTCGCGTCTCGAACCTGCACATTTTAATTCGGAACAAACTTCGCCAAGAATAAATCAGAAGCTCTCGAAAAAGGTCGTCAAACATGCGTGCTACAAAACGTCCGATGTCCCCATACATGCTGGGGCCGTATTACAAGTTCCAGATAACATCTGTCTTGTCCATCCTCAACCGCCTGACCGGTGTCTTCATGTCGGTGGTCTCAGCGCCATTGCTTTTGTGCTGGCTGGTTGCCCTGGCAAGCGGGGAACAGGCTTTTTCCGGTCTGTCCGCATGGCTGGGGAGTGTGCCGGGTAAGCTGATTATTGCCGCCAGTGTGTTTTGCTTCAGTTTTCACATGTTTGGCGGTATCCGCCATTTGATCTGGGATGCGGGCTGGATGATGGAGATGTCGCAGGTTCGCATCTCGGGTTGGTTGGCAATTATCGGCTCTGTGGTGTTAACCATAATCGTGATGGGAGCGGGCTTATGACGATGCAAAACCCACTCGCGCGGGTGCGCGGAGCCGGGGCCTCGGGTGGCGGCATACAGCACTGGCGTTCACAGCGTTATTCGGCACTCGTGCTGTTGTTGTGCACCGGCTGGCTGCTGTGGCTTGGCGTATCACTGGCCGGTGCGGATTACGCAACGGCTATGTTGACCATGTCATCTCCAATCAATGCGGGCATGGCCATCCTGTTGGCCGGCACCGTCTTCTATCACACCCAGTTGGGTTTACAGGTGGTCATTGAAGATTATGTACACATTGCCGCACTCGAATTTGCACTGCTGATATTTGTGCGCTTTGCTTGTCTGCTGGCATTTTTAACCAGTGCTATCGCAGCCCTGAAAATGGCTTTGGGAGCCTGAAACATGAGCAACGACTATTCGATAACCGAACATAAATATGACGTCATTGTGGTTGGCGCTGGAGGCGCCGGTCTGCGTGCAACCATGGGGCTTGCAGCAACCGGCCTGAAAACAGCCTGTATCTCCAAGGTGTTTCCAACCCGCAGTCACACGGTGGCCGCCCAGGGCGGTATGTCGGCTGCGCTTGGCAACATGGGTGAAGACGATTGGCGCTGGCATATGTACGACACCATCAAGGGCTCAGACTGGCTGGGCGACCAGGATGCCATCGAGTATATGTGTCGCGAGGCTGTTCCCTCCGTTATCGAACTTGAACATTACGGCGTGCCATTCTCACGCACAGAGGATGGCAAAATCTACCAACGTCCGTTCGGCGGCATGACCACACACTATGGCGAAGGCACCGCGCAGAGAACCTGTGCCGCCGCAGACCGCACCGGACACGCAATCCTGCATACCCTGTATCAGCAATCGTTGAAACATGACGCCACCTTTTTTATCGAGTATTTCGCACTCGACCTGTTGATGGATGATGACGGTGTTTGTCGTGGTTTGCTGGCATGGGACCTGGCAGAAGGTACATTACATCTGTTCCGCGCCCATGCTGTAATACTGGCAACAGGCGGTTATGGACGTTCTTATTTTTCATGTACATCGGCGCATACTTGCACCGGTGACGGTAACGGCATGGTGTTGAGGGCCGGCTTGCCATTGCAGGATATGGAGTTTATCCAGTTCCACCCGACCGGGGTTTATGGTGCTGGTGTGCTCATCACGGAGGGAGTTCGTGGCGAGGGAGGCTTCCTGACCAACTCAGAGGGCGAGCGCTTCATGGAGCGTTATGCGCCCAATGCGAAGGATCTCGCTTCGCGTGATGTGGTCAGCCGGTCAATGACCATTGAGATTCGTGAGGGCAGGGGGGTTGGGCCCAAAAAAGACCATATACACCTGAATCTGCAGCACCTGGGTGCAGATGTCATCAACAAGCGGCTGCCGGGTATTGCCGAGAGTGCCGAGATTTTCGGGGGTGTGGATGTCACCAGGGAACCGATTCCCGTGATCCCGACAGCGCACTACAACATGGGTGGTATTCCAACCAATTATCACGGTGAAGTTGTACGGCTGAAAGATGGTGACCCGGACTCGGTTGTCCCCGGATTGTTTGCAATTGGTGAGGCGGCATGTGTTTCCGTTCATGGCGCCAACCGGTTGGGCTCAAATTCGCTGCTCGACCTGATTGTATTTGGTCGTGCGGTCGCACACCGCTGTGCGGAGGTGATCCAGCCCAATCAACGCCACGACAACCTGGATAGCGGTTTTGTCGATGCACTGGTGGCCGATTTTGACCGTTTGCGCTTCGCCGATGGCAAAAACAGTGCCGCAAGTATCCGGGATGACATGCAACAGGTGATGCAGAACAACGCTGCGGTGTTCCGTACCGGTGAAGTCCTGGAAGAGGGCTGTAAATTGATTACCGATGTGTATGCGGATTTTGCAGACGTCAAGGTCAGTGACCGTTCAATGGTCTGGAATACCGACCTGGTTGAAACGCTTGAGTTACGCAATCTGCTGGGCTGTGCCATGGTTACTATGTTCAGCGCTGAAAACCGCAAGGAAAGCCGTGGTGCACACGCGCGGGAGGATTACCCCGACCGTGACGACGATGAGTGGATGCAGCACACCATCGCTGCTATGGATACCAGCGGCAAGGTCGATATCGATTTCCGCCCGGTTCATCTCTACACGCTGACAGATGATGTCGACGTTGTGCCGCCAAAACCACGCGTGTATTGAGCGACGGAGAAAAGGAAAATATCATGCTCGAATTAAGATTGGCTCCCGATTCCCGTCCGCAGCAAGGCCAGCAATTCAAAGCTGCCGCCGGCGCCTCCAATATCAAGACATTTCGCGTATATCGTTGGGATCCGGATAGCGGTAAAAACCCGCGTATCGACAGTTACGAAATCGATCTGGATGATTGCGGTCCGATGGTTCTCGATGCAATCCTCAAGATCAAGAACGAAATTGACCCATCATTGACTTTTCGCCGGTCCTGCCGTGAGGGTATCTGCGGTTCCTGCGCCATGAATATCGATGGCACCAACACCCTGGCGTGTACCAAGCCGATACGTGACATAAAGGGCGATATCAGTATTAATCCACTGCCGCACCTGGAGGTGATCAAGGACCTGGTGCCGGACATGACCCATTTTTATGCCCAGTACGCCAGCATCAAACCCTGGATCAGGACCCAGAGCGTGGCGCTGCCCGACCAGGAAAGGCTGCAGTCGCAGGAAGATCGCGAAAAACTTGATGGCCTTTACGAATGCATTCTGTGTGCCTGTTGTTCCACGTCCTGCCCGAGTTACTGGTGGAATGGCGATCGTTACCTGGGGCCGGCCATATTGTTGCAGGCATATCGCTGGCTGGTTGACAGTCGTGACGAGGACACCGGTGAGCGTCTCGATGCGCTGGATGACCCTTTCCGGCTATTCCGTTGTCACACTATTATGAATTGCACATCTACCTGTCCCAAGGGCCTGAACCCTGCAAAAGCCATTGCCGAGACCAAGAAGATGCTGTTGGAAAGGCACGGGGCTTAAGGCCGGTTGCCATGATGTCCGGACAGGACAGGGTCAAGATGCTGCGTTGGAAAAGCCGGCGCGGAATGAAAGAGCTCGACGTAATGTTTGAAGCGTTTTTTGCGCTCCAGGCTGAGCAAATAAAATCGGGTGAATGGCCACAGCTTGAAGGTTTTCTTGAACAGGAGGATGACCTGCTATTCGACTGGGTCTCTGGCAGAAACCTGCCGGCTGACGCGGACACACTGATCTTGATTGAAGCGCTTAAACATGCTGTCTGACGCGCCACTGGAGCTGAGGTCTGCGACCATGCGGGACGTGCGGGTTCCCTTCGCAATATTGCTGGTACTGCTCTTGATCGCCGCCGCCTTGAGCACCCATCCTGTTCTACTCACCAGCGTGTTGTTTGTGCTTTTTGCGGTGGGGTGGGGTGGCCTTATATTAGGTTTTTATAAAGTAAATCTGGAAAATTTGTTATTAATTATTTATTCCGATGGACGTGTAAGGGTAAAATCTCGTAATGAATCAGCCTCGGGGGTTCTGATCGGTCAGCAATGGTGTGTACAACCGGTTGCAATTTTGCGCATTGGTACGGAAAAAATGACCCAAAACCTCCTCGTGTTATCTGCGCAGCAAAAAAATACAGACGATTTTCGGCGTTTGAATATGTGGCTAAAACAGGATTTCCATAAAGGCGTTCAACAACTGTGAGTGCCGTGACTGGCCCGATAACCGGGCTTGATAGAAGCTTTTCAATGATCGTGAAAAGCATCAGTGGCAACGACCCGTGTACAGGTCTACGCCTGGTTACTTTAATAAGTGAGGGAAGAGTTTAATCATGACTTACAACGATAAAGTCGTTAGACAATTCGTCGTAGTGACCGTTCTCTGGGGCATCGTCGGGATGCTGGTAGGTGTCATTATTGCAGCACAATTGTGGATGCCTCAGCTGAATTTCGATATTCCCTGGTTGAGCTATGGCCGCCTGCGGCCTTTGCATACCAATGCGGTCATTTTCGCTTTCGGGGGTAGCGGTCTGATTGGAACCTCCCTGTATGTCGTACAGCGAACCTGTCATGTACGCCTGATATCCGACAAACTGGCGAGCTTTGTGTTCTGGGGCTGGCAACTGGTTATCGTGGCTGCTGCTGTATCACTTCCGTTGGGCTATACCCAGGGCAAGGAATATGCAGAGCTTGAATGGCCAATCGATATCCTGATCACCGTGGTCTGGGTTGCCTATGCAGTCTTGTTCTTTGGCACGGTTGCCAAGCGCCGGGTGAGCCATATTTATGTGGCGAACTGGTTCTATGGAGCATTTATCCTGACCATCGCGTTGTTGCATATTGTTAACAATCTCGCCTTGCCGGTTGAGCTTGGAAAATCTTATCCAATCTACACGGGTGCCGTCGATGCGATGGTGCAATGGTGGTATGGACATAATGCGGTTGGCTTTTTCCTGACAGCCGGCTTCCTCGGAATGATGTACTACTTTGTGCCGAAACAGGCGGAAGGACCGGTCTATTCCTATCGGCTTTCCATCGTTCATTTCTGGGCCCTGATTGCCATCTACATGTGGGCCGGCCCGCACCATCTTCACTACACCGCCTTGCCCAACTGGCTGCAGTCGTTGGGCATGGTGTTCTCACTGATCCTGCTGGCGCCGAGCTGGGGCGGCATGATCAACGGCATCATGACCTTATCGGGAGCGTGGCATAAGTTGCGAACCGACCCGGTGCTGAAATTCATGATTGTGGCATTGAGTTTCTATGGCATGTCCACCTTTGAAGGTCCGATGATGTCGATCAAGACTGTCAACGCCCTGAGTCACTATACCGACTGGACAATTGGCCATGTCCATTCCGGTGCCCTTGGCTGGGTTGCCATGATGACCATTGGCTCTCTTTACTGCCTGATCCCACGCCTGATTGGCGAGAAGAAGATGTATAGCATCAAGGCGGTTGATATTCATTTCTGGACATCAACCATTGGTGTCGTTGTGTATATCGCATCGATGTGGATTGCCGGCGTGATGCAGGGCCTGATGTGGCGTGCATTCAACGAAGACGGCACCTTGACCTATAGCTTTGTCGAAAGCCTGGTGGCCACTAATCCTTATTACCTGATCAGGCTGCTGGGCGGGTTGTTGTTCCTCAGTGGCATGTTCTTCTTTGCGTGGAATACCTGGAAGACGCTTAGCAGCAAGGAGATGAAACCTATAACGGCTTCCGAACCTGCAGATTGGGGAGAGCACGCATGAGCAACGGACACAAGAAACTCGAAACAAACATCAGCCTGATGGCAATACTGATTGTCATCGCAGTCAGCCTCGGCGGATTGGTTGAGATCCTGCCGCTGATCTTCCTGGACCAGGTACGCACCCCGACGGAGGGCATCAAGCCGTATCCGGCACTGCAACTAGCCGGCAGAGACGTGTATGTCAGAGAAGGCTGTTACAACTGTCATTCGCAGATGATCCGGCCATTCCGCAGTGAAACCGAGCGTTACGGGCCATATTCAGTGGCGGGCGAGTCGGTGTATGACCGCCCATTCCAGTGGGGCTCGAAACGCACCGGGCCTGACCTGGCAAGGGTTGGCGGGCGTTACAGTGATGAATGGCATTATATTCATCTGAAAAACCCGCGTGACGTGGTGCCCGAATCCAATATGCCGGGCTATGGTTGGCTGGCTGATACACCGGTTGATGGAGAGTTGGTCCAGAAGAAATTGAAGGCCCTCAGTGCACTGGGTGACCCCTATACCGAAGAAGAAATTGCAGCAGCACCTGCGGCGGTAGAAGGCAAGACCGAGATGGATGCGGTCATCGCCTATCTTCAGGGCCTCGGTCATGCAAGGAGTGGACGTTGATATGGACGTCAATATTTTTCGAGGTGTGATTCTCATTATCCTGATGATCGGGTTTGCAGGTCTGTGGGTGTGGGCATGGAGTGGGAAACGTAAGTCGGCTTTCCATGAGGCAAGCATGTTGCCGCTGGAAGAAGATCTCGGTGAGATCCCAAATGACGAGGCCCGTATGACGGGAAAGGATGTGCATCATGTTAACTAGTTTTTGGAACTGGTATGTCATCGTTATTACTATTTTTACGATCCTCGCGAGCCTCTGGTTGTTACGTTGGACAAAGAACGCCGGCAACCAGGATGATGGTGACGGCTCCACAGGACATGTCTGGGACGAGGATCTTGTAGAGCTCAACAATCCGTTGCCCCGCTGGTGGCTGCAATTGTTTTATATCACCATCATCTTTGCGTTTGTCTACTTTGCCCTTTATGGCGGATTGGGCAATCTTGGCGGTTACCTGGGGTGGAGCCAGGAAGGTCAGTATGATGCCGAGATGCAGACAGCCATAGAGGCGCAAGAGGCTGTTTTCTCGCGGTACAGGCAAATGGATAACGAGGCCCTGATGGCAGATGCCGAGGCCAATGCCACCGGTCAGCGGCTGTATGCAAACAGTTGCGCCATGTGTCATGGCTCAGATGCCCGTGGTGCCAAAGGCTTCCCCAACCTGGCCGACGATGACTGGTTGTATGGTGATAGCTTTGACGCTGTTATGCACAGTATCGTCAAGGGCCGTGTAGGCGTCATGCCGGTTATGGTGGGTGGTCTGGATGACGGTGCGATCGGTGACCTGGTGGTTTATGTGCAAAGTCTTTCCGGGCAAAAGGCCGATGCGCAATTGGCAGCCAATGGCAAGAAGAATTACGACATGCTTTGTGTCGCATGCCACCAGGCAGATGGCAGCGGCAATAAAACAACGGGTCGAAGATGAATTAGGGCTCTGTGCCTCGATAGGTATAGCCGGTTGTAAAGTGGTCGCCAAGGTTGCCTCGGATTATTCCAAACCGGATGGTCTTCTTGAAGTCTCTCAGGGAGAAGAAGCCTCTTTCCTTGCTCCTTTGCCAA
>CALJWY010000002.1 GCA_937974465.1 uncultured Lysobacterales bacterium
CCCCATGGATTAGGTACGAGTTAAATGAGCGAAAAAATTCTTCACATTTCGGACGATTTCTGGAACATACGCGGCGACTTCAAAATCGGTGGCATCTTGAACATCGGTACGCATGCCTCACTGGTGAGGCGCGGAAACGGTAAATTTGTACTCTTGGATGCCTATACATTGCAAGGTGAAGTGAAAGAGCAGATCGATACTCTAAGCAGGGATGGTGATGATATTGAAGCCATTATTAACCTGCACCCTTTTCATACCATGCATGTACAAAAGGCACATGAACAATACCCAAATGCAAAGCTCTATGGGACGCAGCGGCATATCGACAAGTTCCCCGATCTGGATTGGCAGCCAGAACTCACCGAATCGGCCGCATGCGCTGACCTGTTCGCCGATGATTTGGAATTTTCCGTTCCCGCTGGTGTGGACTTTATCTCCAGCAACGAGCACCTGCATTTCTCATCCGTACTGGCATATCACAGGGCTTCAAAGACCATTCATTCAGACGACACGCTGATGTATATGCAATTACCCGGACTGTTGGGCATGGCTATAAAACCTGAAATCAAGTTTCATCTGACGTTGCCGAAGACATTGGAAAGACGAGCTGGCGCAGCCAGGGACTTTCGAACCTGGGTTACGCAATTGGCTGATCAATGGGGCGATGCAGAAAACCTTTGTGCTGCGCATTCAACAGTTTTGCTGGGCAGCGAAAATAACGCCGCATCAATTGCCAACAGAATATTGACTGCATTGCAGAAAGTTGAAAAAACGCTGCAACTGCATGAGGAGAAATTTGGGTAACCCCTGCACTTATGGGAGGGGTTCGCTTAGTTTTAAGCGGCTTTCTCTGGCTATTTAAGCGCCTTCAAATTTATCCATTTAAGTAAATTGTCCCCTGATACGGGTTATCCTCAGCAAAATTTCGGGAAAAACTTGATGCTCAAACTCAAGTCAATTATCAAATCCTTTAACGACGGTGAAAGCAACCTGGAGGTGCTCAGAGGTGTTAGCCTTGAACTGGTTGCTGGTGAGAGCCTGGCCCTGCTCGGGGCCAGTGGCAATGGCAAGAGCACACTTCTGCAAATTGCTGCCGGCCTGGAAACACCGGATGCCGGAGAGGTCCTGATACTTGGCCGCTCGCTGGCAACGCTGGGTGAACGCGAACTTGCGCAATTGCGCCGCCGGCATCTCGGCTTTGTTTTCCAGCAATTTAACCTGTTGCCGGGGCTCAACGTGAATGACAACCTGCTATTTCAGCGGCGCCTTAACCAGCAAAGCGACCATGATGACTGGACCGATGAAATCATCGATGTGCTGCGTCTCGCGCCCCTGCTACACAGGCCGGTTGAGGTGCTCTCCAGTGGTCAGCAACAACGTGTGGCAATCGCGCGTGCCCTTGCACATAAGCCCAAGGTTTTATTTGCCGATGAACCGACCGGCAACCTGCATGACTCCTTGAGTCACCAGGTCATGACATTGATGGTGAAACTGGTCGCCGAATCGGCCTGCAGCCTTCTGCTCGTAACACACAACCTGGAAATGGCGTCCTTCGCCAACCGGCGTCTGTTACTTGAAGATGGCCAATTGCATAAAGTTGTTTAGGCCGCCCTGCCCGTGTCATTAACCCGAATTCTATTGACCTTTTATCGCAGACACCCTGTGCAGGCGTTATTTTTACTGGTCGGCATTATTGTGGCAAATGTATTGCTGGTGGGAACCCTGCTGATCAACGCCCAGGCCCGGTCAAGTTATGCACAAGGTGAACAATATCTGAGCGGTGTACCCGTTGGGCAGATTCAGCATCGGGATAGAAATCAGAACATCGCCGAATCCGACTATATCAGCTTGCGGCGGCAGGGCTTTGATATGTTGGTGCCGCTATTGCGCCAATTTGTGCGCAGCGAAGAAGGTCAAATGCTCGAGTTATCCGGTATTGATGTATTTTCCTTTCCCCGCTCAGAACAATCAGCGAGCCCCAGCCTGCAACCGGGGTCAGGCAACACAAATATCATGCAGTTTGCCTTTCCCCCGTATCAACTGTGGGCGGCTTCAGCGAGGCTTGAACAGCTCAATTTCGATAATGGCGAGCAAATCCAACTGGCCTCAGGTGAACAGTTACCGCCATTGCAGATCGTTTCCGGCCAGCAGTTGGGACACCGCATGTTGCTCAGCATCAAGGCTTTGCAGCGTATCACCGGCAAACAGGGGGAACTCTCTGCGATCCTGGTATTTCCAGCATCCGCGGCACAACTCTCGGAGCTCCGTCAGTCTTTACCGAACCAGTTGGAATTTATCAGCAGTAATGAAGCACCCGACCCGCAAGAACTTACCCGGAGTTTTCACCTGAACCTGGCCGCCATGGGTCTGCTGGCCTTTGTTGTCGGCGTCTTTTTGATCTACAACGCTGTGGCATTCAGTTACACCGACCGTCGCGACCTGATTCGTAAACTACGCCTCGCAGGTGTCTATAAGTCTGAGCTATTGCGAGCCCTGTTATTTGAGCTGTCATTGTTTCTCGGCCTTGGAACGCTGATTGGGGCGTGGCTGGGCGCACAACTGTCATCCTTGTTATTACCTGGCGTCGGTCAGACTTTGGCACAGTTGTATGGGGTCTATATTGCATATCCGGACAGCCTGATACCTTCAGGTATTTGGTTACCGGTACTAATGACTGTCCTGGCTGCAGGGCTTTGTGTATTTTTCCCGGTCCGTGAGGCCCTGAATTCACCGTTATTGGAGCGACGTCAGTACAGCTGGCAACTTGACACCGTTACCCGTCGTGACCACATTCTGGCTCTCATAGGTTTTTTATTTTTGGTTGCTGCGCTGGTGGTTGGTTTAACCGCAAACCATTTATGGATCGCACTTGCAGGCATGGCCTGCCTCCTGTTGGGCGCGGCCTTATTGTTACCTGCAGTGTTGAGACTGCTGATTGGCGGCCTGCAAAGGTTAGTGCCACCGCAAAAACCGCGTTTCTCCTGGCTGCTTGCGGACAGTCGCTGGTTGCTTGGGCCGGCTTCATTGGCGCTGATGGCCATGACCCTGGCGTTGGTTGCAAACAGTGGCTTGAATACCATGATCAACAGTTTCCGTGCCGCCACCGACGATTGGCTAAGTCAGCGTCTGGTAGCGGACCTTTACCTCAACGCACAGCAGGAACTGGTCGGCTTGGAAAGCTGGCTGGCAGCAGAAATGCCGGAAATCGAAGTTGCTGCACGTTACCGGGAAACCGCGACATACAGCAGTCCGTCGGGAACACCGGTGATGGTCGAATTGGTCAGTCTGCGTGAGGGTGGCCGGTTTCGGAACAGTATCAAATTGATGCGCAGCACCACAAATGCCACCTCTGAGTTTGAAAATGGTGAGGGCATTTATATCAGTGAAAGAGCATGGCGGATTGATGGTTGGCAACCCGGAGATATGCTCAAGTTATGTGAAAACAAAACCAGCGTCGAGATCCTCGGCGTTTACCGTGACTATGGAAATCCGCGCTCCCAATGGATGCTCAGCCGACAACTGTTCCAGGATTGTTGGCCAAAAAATGCTGCCAGCGGCCTGTCACTTTTTGGCCCCGGGTCCAGTAACTGGGAGCAGATAAAGCAGGCAGTATCCGCAAGATTCAACCTCAATGATGACCAGGTTATTAACCAGGCTGAGCTTAAAAAAATCGGCCTGGCTGTTTTTGATCGAACCTTCGCTGTTACCCACGCACTCAACGCATTGACTTTGCTGGTTGCTGCCATTGGTATCTTTTGTGCCATTAGCGCAATCCACCACCACCGGGTGAGTCAGCAGGCCTTGCTAACAAGCCTGGGGATGACCCGCAGAGAGCGCGGCGCCCTGCTGCTGCTTCAATGGGGCATGCTTGGCCTGTTGTGTATGGTCTTGGTCTGGCCATTTGGTATGGCACTCGCGGCCTTTCTGGGCGCGGTGGTAACACCCATTGCATTCGGCTGGAGTTTTCCATTGCAGGTTGAGTGGCAACACTACCTGGTGCTTGCGCTACTCGCCTCAGCCAGTTTGATACTGGCGGTTATTCTGCCGTCCATCAGATTGCTGCGCACCTCGCCCGCAGCCATGCTGCGCGAGCAAAACCTGTGAAAGCCTCGCCGTTTTCATTCGCTACTGTGGTGCTTATAGTGCTGCTGATCTCTGCATGTGAGCCACCAGATACGTCAGAACGTCCGTCGGATTTCGCTGTGTTGGCTCAGCAGGTAGATGGTTTCAAACAAGCTAAACCTGGCAATGGTTTAAGCTTCCCGGCCGATCATGGCGCACACCCCGATTTCCGGATTGAATGGTGGTATTTAACCGCCAATCTGACAGATGCTGTTGGTGAACCCTACGGTATACAGTGGACACTTTTTCGAGTGGGCGTTGAACCTGCACTCCAGAAAAGTATTGAAAATTCATCGCAAAACAGCCAATTATTTATGGCGCACATGGCGATTACGACGCCGACAACTCACCTGTCATTTCAGCGGTACGCCGATGGAATTGCAAATGATCCATCTGCACGCGCCGGGGTCACGGTTTCGCCATTCTCTGCGTGGCTGGATGATTGGAGCCTGAAAAGCACTGCTACTGGCTGGTTGCCTTTGGAGGTGCATGCAAAACAGGGAAATGATGCCTTTCGGCTCAAGCTGGAATCAGACATGCCACCCATATTGCAGGGAGATGCCGGATTCTCGCAAAAACACGTTGATGGTGGTGGCTCTTACTATTACAGCCAGCCTTTCCTGAAGGCAAAAGGCGAATTGACGCTGGATGGTCAAACCATCCCGGTGGCGGGTGATGCCTGGTTAGACAGGGAATGGGGCAGTCAATTCCTGCAGCAGGACCAGGCGGGTTGGGACTGGTTTTCACTACACCTGAAAAACGGTGAAAAATTGATGCTCTTTCAACTGCGCCAATCACCGGGGATAAATTCCGAAGGGCACTTTATTTATGGCAACCTCATCAACAAAGATGGAACC
The DNA here is from genome assembly GCA_937974465.1 of uncultured Lysobacterales bacterium. Taxonomy (GTDB): domain Bacteria; phylum Pseudomonadota; class Gammaproteobacteria; order Xanthomonadales; family SZUA-36; genus SZUA-36. Next base: position 4,980 of record CALJWY010000002.1, read on the forward strand.
AACACACGCCTTGATCCCCGGCAAATATCCCTGGAGGTGATGAGCGAGACCGCTATCAATGGCCGCAGTCTACCCATGCAGTGGCAAATCAGCCTGCCACAAATCAATCGGCAAATGACCATTGATGCATTACACACAGACCAGTGGATGGATGTGGACTTCCCCTACTGGGAGGGAGTGGTCACCGTTAATGGCAAGGGACCCGAAAACAGCGGACGGGGTTACATGGAACTAACCGGCTATTCCAAATAGCCCGGGGCAAAGTAAAACTTTTTGAATCTTATTTGAAAAGGATTAAAGAGTTCGATGCATCTCGCTGTGAACCGTGTTGATTACTGCATTAAGGGGGTAATTGGGTTTGGAATATACGTGGCTGTCATTTCTTTTTGTTCTGGATAGATGGAATAGAAACATGTCCGGACTTCGGGGTTGTAGTTGCGGAGAGTTCGATAAGACCAAAACCAAATCACCAACCCCTCAAATTTAGCCTATTATTAGTTACCCCTTTCAATTACCGGAGCATGTCATGTCTAACCAAAAACCCGTTTTTAAAGCGCAATATGAAAACTTTATTGGTGGTGAGTGGGTGGCACCAGTTGATGGCGAGTATTTTGATAATGCCTCGCCGATTGACGGCAGTCATTTATGCCGAATTCCAAAATCGAACAGCAAAGACATTGACCTGGCGGTTGAGGCGGCCCAGAAGGCTGCAGCCGCGTGGGGTAAAACCCCGGCGAGTGAGCGCTGCAATATCATGTTCAAAATTGCCGAGCGCATCGAGGAAAATCTTGAAATGCTGGCCACCGTGGAATCCTGGGATAATGGCAAGGCCATTCGGGAGACCATGGCCGCAGACATTCCACTGGCGGTTGACCACTTCCGTTATTTTGGCAGTGTGATACGCGCTGAAGCAGGAGAGGTTGCAGACCTTGATGCAGGCACCGTAACCATGGAAGTACATGAGCCACTCGGTGTCGTCGGGCAAATTATTCCATGGAATTTCCCGCTGTTGATGGCTACCTGGAAGCTGGCACCTGCCCTGTCGGCAGGCAATTGCGTGATTCTGAAGCCCGCTGAGCAGACACCTGTTTCGATCTTGTTTTTATTGGACGTGATCGCTGACCTGCTGCCCGCTGGTGTATTGAATGTCGTGAACGGTTTTGGTCCGGAAGCAGGCAAACCGCTGGCAACCCATCCCGGCATCAAGAAGGTCGCATTTACGGGCGAAACCACCACCGGTCGCCTCATCATGCAGTATGCTTCAGAGAACATCATCCCGGTCACCCTCGAATTGGGTGGCAAGTCACCGAATATCTTTTTTGAAAGCGTCATGGCCGAGGATGATAACTTTCTCGACAAGGCTATCGAAGGCCTCGTGTTGTTTGCGTTTAACCAGGGCGAAGTATGCACCTGCCCATCACGCGCGCTAATCCAGGAAAGCATTTATGACGAGTTTATGGAGCGCTGTCTGAAACGTGTTGAGGCCATCAAGATGGGCGATACGCTGGATTTGAGCACCCAGATGGGTGCACAGGCTTCCAATGATCAATATGAGAAGATTTTGAATTACATCGATGTCGGCAAACAGGAAGGCGCCGAACTGCTGATTGGCGGCGGAGCGTATAACAACGAAGTTTATCCGGATGGTTTTTACATACAACCAACGATTTTCAAAGGCCACAACAAGATGCGGATTTTCCAGGAAGAGATTTTCGGTCCTGTTTTGTGTGTGACCACGTTTAAGGACGAGGCCGAAGCCATGGAGATCGCCAATGACACCTTGTATGGCCTGGGCGCCGGTGTCTGGACGCGTGATGTACACCAGATGCAAACCTTTGCGCGTGGCATCGAGGCCGGGCGGATCTGGTGTAATTGCTACCATGCTTACCCGGCAGGCGCTTCATTTGGCGGTTACAAGAAATCGGGGATTGGGCGTGAGAACCATAAGATGATGCTCAATCACTATCGTCACACGAAGAATGTGCTGATGTCTTACGACAAGAATCCATTAGGGTTTTTCTAGACGTTAATGGTTATTGAAAAAGCTCTGTTCGCAAGGACACAGTGACACCTATGAGCAACGTCATCCCGGCTTTTGCCGGGATGACGCTGCTATGGAGCGATATATGAGTGTAAAACGCGTTTCGGTTACAGATGATGCCAGGGCTGTTATTCAGAAGCTGCAGCAGCAACATGGTGAGCTGATGTTTCATCAGAGTGGTGGCTGTTGTGATGGGTCATCGCCGATGTGTTTTGCCAAGGGTGATTTCCTGGTGGGATCGAGAGACCTGTGTCTGGGTGAGATTGCGGGTTGTAAGTTCTACATGGCAGCAGATCAGTTTGAATATTACAAAAACTCTCATATCGTCGTCGATGTGGCCAAGGGAAGAGGCTCCAGTTTTTCACTGGAAATCCCATTGGGAGTGAGATTCATGGCGGTTTCACGAGTTTTTTCAGATAATGAACTGGCTGATGTGCAACCGGTTGAAAGTTAAACCGTGGAGAAGGCCCTGGTGAGAGAAGTACGGTAGCATTCCAGGCTCAAGCATAAAAAGCACCCATTCTACTTAGCGGAGATTATATGAATTTCACCTCGTCCATTTCTATTATCGTGCTGCTATTGTCAGTATATCCAACCAGCGTATTTAGCCAACAAGCCGGTGATGATGCAAACTGGAAAACCGATTTCTTCGACGACTTCAATGACTTCAACACGGACAACTGGCAAGACCAGATGCTCTGGGTCAATAATGAATTCCAGTGCTATGTTCCAGACAACCAATTCGGCACGAGAGAGGTGAGCGACGGCACACTGAAGCTCAAGGTTATCAACATTGGTGAAGAGCGTGATTGTGATAATTTGGACAAGCACGGCAAAAAGCATCCCGACACCCGTTACATCGCAGGCCGGATTACATCAAAGAATCGCCAGGAATTCATCCAGGGCAGGTGGACCGCCCGCCTGCGGGTGCAGGGTAATGGCGCAGCCAGTATGTTTCCCGCGTGGTGGCTGCTTGGCGCTCAAAACAATGAACCACCGGTACAGGAAGATGATGAGAATGTCTGTTGGCCATTAACGGGTTCGGGTGAAATAGATATCTTTGAACATCATGGCGACCACGGGCCTGACCAGTTCACCACCGGCGTGATCAAAAGCCTTGGTGAATGCGACCGCGGCGACTGGAAAAGTATGAGGGTCGACGTCAAAGTCGGCCTCAGTGAATACCACGAATACTCCGTGGAGTGGGCCGGAAGCGATCTCATTTTCAGTGTCGATGGCGTCGAGGTGCATCGCAATGCGAACGAGGGAGACACGTACCCGGAGCCAATGTTTGCCATCCTGAACTTCGCCAAGATAACCGACACTCCAATGAGCGGAGAATGGGTGATGGAAGTGGACTGGGTCAAGCATGAATACATGCAGTGACCGGGCCTTTCTTTAAAGCCGCTTTGCTGTCGAAACCATGTTAGGAAAGTCCATTATCTACATGTATATATTAAGAATAAAGCCTATGAAAAAGCTACTAACCCTTGCCGTGCTGGTGATCATCGCGGGGTGTGCAACGTCAGAGACCATCGAACATCGCGATGCCGATGGCAACATCTGCCACTGGGGTAAAAAGAAATTTGATCTTTGCCAATACACTACCCGTGAAGCAAAAATTGATGCCCTGTTAACGGCAATGACCCTGGATGAAAAAATTGGCCAAATGACACAATCGGTCTGGCACAACGGCGTGTCACCGAAAGTTATTCGTAAAGAAAAAATCGGTTCCATTATTCATACCGATGGCCCCGTTCCTGGCCCCAACGCCATGGACTGGATCCATACATTTGATGAATTTCAAAAACAGGCGTTAAACACCCGTCTCGGTATCCCACTACTGATTGGGGTGGATGCCGTGCACGGACAGAATACCTTTGAAGGTGCCGTGGTTTTCCCGCATAACATCGGCATGGCCGCCACTCGAAACATGGAACTCATCAATCAGGCTGCCCGCATAACTGCCAAAGAAATGGCAGGAACAGGCTTCAACTGGACATATTCGCCCTGCATTGCCATGCCGCAGCATGAACACTGGGGCAGAGTTTATGAAGGCTATAGCGAGGACAAAGACCTGACCACCAGCGCTGCAATCGCCTCGATAGATGGCCACCAGGGTACCAACCTGGCAAGCCGCGATACGGTTGCCACTACGGTAAAACACTTTATCGGCGACGGTGCCACCGACGACGGAATAGAGGGCGGCAACGCCACCATCAGTGAGAAGCTGATGCGCGACTACTACCTACCGCCCTATGCGACAGCGGTAGATCAGGGTGTTGCTGCAGTCATGGTGGGATTTAATTCGGTTAACGACATCAACATGCATCATCACACCGAGTTGGTCACAGGGGTACTGAAAGGTGAACTCGGCTTCGAGGGCGTGGTTGTCACCGACTGGAACGGCGGGCAACGCTTTGGGGCAGCCCACCTGGTCATAAACGCCGGCATTGATATCGCCATGCAACCGGGCAATCACCGTGCTTTCAAGAAGGATCTGAAGCGGTCTGTCAAAGACAGGACAGTGCCCATTAGCCGTATTGATGATGCGGTGCGTAGAATTCTGGAAATGAAATTCAAGCTCGGTTTGTTTATCGATCCGTTTGGCAAACGGGAATTTACCAAAACGATTGGCTCGGATGAACACAGGGCCGTGGCCCGACAAGCTGTGAGGGAGTCGCTGGTCCTGCTGAAAAGTGAAAATGAAGTACTACCACTCAAGCCCTCTGACAAATTAGCCATGGTCGGCGAGCATGGTAATAACAGCGGTCTGCAGAGTGGTGGCTGGACAATCCGTTGGCAGGGACAGACGGAAAGCTACAAAGGTGCGACGACTATTTTTGATGCCGTGAAAGCTGTTGCGAGCGACGTAGAGTATGCGAGGGAGGGTTGTTACCCGGACATGGTTGCAGAAAAAGTCGTGGCAGTGGTAGGAGAATATCCTTATGCAGAAATGAAGGGAGATTCAGATGAGCTCTGGTTGACGGATGCTCACAAGAAACTAATCAGCGACTGCAAGGACCTGGGCAAGAAAGTCGTTGTTATCCTGATTTCGGGAAGGCCGCTAGTGGTACAGCCGGAGCTGGACATGAGCGATGCCTTTATAGCTGCCTGGCTGCCCGGCTCTGAAGGAGACGGCGTCGCAGATTTTCTATTCGCTACGGACGGCTTTAAGCCGAAGGGAAAAACACCATTCTCCTGGCCAATGGAGGTTGCCGACCTGCCACTCGCCCCCGATGCAGAAAAGGCTTTATTCAAGTTTGGTGACGGCCTGCAGGACTACTGAGCAAGGCCACTGCTATATACGAATGGCGAAAGACTCAAGTGAAACAAGCGCGCAAAATAATATTGGCCTGGCTTATATCCGGCATGGTTTCGCCGCTATTTGCCGCATCACTTTTTGAAGAAAACGCGGCCCTGGAAATTGAATTGACCGGCCCGTTCTGGTCCCTGGTTGATAACAAGAACGATCGCAATGAATTACCGTTTGCTTTGTCCTACGAAACGTTCGAATTGGATTTGACAGTCAGAACCAGGGGCAACAGCCGTCTGCGAATTTGCAGTTTTCCACCCTTGAGACTCAATTTCAACAAGGCTGATTCGGCAGGCACCGTGTTCGAAGGACAGGACAAGCTGAAGCTGGTCACACGCTGCATGAAAGACGACCGTTATGAAAAGGATGTCCTGGAAGAATACGCGGCCTACCGGATATTCTCTCTATTAACAGATGTCAGCTACCGGGTAAGGCTTGTTCACCTGACCTTTAACGACACCGATGGCCGTCTGAAAAAAGCTTACAGGCAAAGTTATGGTTTCCTGATCGAACCCGATGATCAACTGCTCTCCCGAGTGGGTGGCAGTTTGTCTGAACTGGCCGGTGTATCGCTGCGTCAATTGGATGAGAACCAGGCGGCACTGGTTTACGTATTCCAGTACCTCATTGCCAACACGGACTGGTCATTTGTTACGGCGGAGCAGGACGAGCACTGCTGTCATAATATCGAGCTGATCAACATGGGTACAAAGCACTACCCCATACCATATGACTTCGATCTGGCCGGTCTGGTAAACGCGGCCTACGCGAAGCCCGACCCATCACTTAAAATCAAGAAAGTATCGAAGCGGTTGTATCGCGGGTTTTGTACTGACACCGAAGTTTTGCGCGAGGCGCTGAGGCGTATTACCGCGAAGGAGAAGGAAATTCTCCAGATCATAACCGCCCTGCCCTTGTATTCAGAGCGCGAGAAAGAAAGACGAATCGAGTATCTAATGGCTTTCTTCAGAAATGCTCAAGAAGAGGAAAAAATGATCTCGTCATTTGAAAGGTACTGCCACCCCTGAAGCGGCCGGGCGCAACGATGGCGGTAATGATGTCAGGAGCATGGTTAGAGTCATTGCTCTGGCACTTTATCCTCACTCTGCCCCACCGGACTGTTCAGAATGACAAATTAGTTTTATCATGTCACCAGGTTGCCTGACCAGGTAATTCAATCCATTCACAGGTACCGGAGAAAACCATGACCCTTTGCCCAGTTGCCATCGCTGTCGGTTGCAAAAAATGCCCCGTGTTTTCGATTTGTCCAGTCAAAAGCCAGATTGGTGACCACATTCCAGCCGAAAAGAAGCCGGCTGAGAAGAAAAGTAAATGACGGGAGGCGTCAGAACGGCGATGAGATTTGACACGGATTATTTTATTTAACAAGCCATTCCAGGTATTGTCGCAGTTTCGCCAATCCGGTGACCGGCTGACCCTGAGTGATTATTTTAATGACCCGCTGCTTCGTGTCGCCGGGCGCCTCGACTATGATTCGGAAGGACTGTTGCTGCTCAGCGATGATGGACAGCTGGTCCAAGAGATATCTAATCCGCGCTTTAAATGGGAAAAGACATACTGGGCACAAGTTGAAGGCGTGCCCGACCCGCATGCCCTGGCGCAACTGCGTGACGGAGTGGTTCTTAAAGACGGTAAAACCCGGCCTGCCAGGGCTAAGATGATCGATGAGCCCGATGGACTTTGGCCAAGACAACCGCCGATTCGCTACCGTGCAAAAATACCCACGAGCTGGCTTGAACTGACCATTACAGAGGGGCGCAACCGGCAGGTAAGGCGGATGACGGCGGCCGTCAATTTCCCGACACTGCGTCTGATCCGTGTAAGTGTGGGTAACTGGTCACTGGGCAAGCTCAAGCCGGGCGAGTGGCTGCCGGGTGACGCCGATAAGCTCTGACCCCGCAATGCGTCAGCTTGGTTGACGGCGCCATATTTCCGATTTTGACGAATTGACCGGTCACCGTTAATGGTTGGCGCGACGCAATCCTGTCCGGTATATTCGCCCCTGAATAGCATTGTTTTGTAAAACTGGCGGATATCGATATGCTCAATGAACAACAACTCGAGGAATTCAAAGCAAACGGTTTCCTGGTGTTTGACCGGCTCATTGAAAAACCCGAGCTTGCAGCATTACGTGCCGCTGCCCATCGAATTGTCAGCGCTTTTGATATTACGAAAAATCAGACCGTCTTCAGCGCAGTTGACGGGGATCGCGGCCGGGATCAATTCTTCATTGATTCAGCGGAAAATATCAGTTGTTTCCTCGAAGCGGATGCATTTGACAAAAACGGTAAATTGAGCCGCCCCAAACACGAATGTATCAACAAAATTGGTCATGCCATGCATGATCTGGATCCGGCCTTCAGTCGCTTTGCGAGGCTGCCGGTATTCGCTGACATACTGCGAGACCTGGGTTACCAGTCACCCGTTTTAAAGCAAAGCATGTACATTTTCAAACAGCCCCGCATAGGTGGCGAGGTCCGCTGGCACCAGGATGCCAGCTACCTGATCACCCATCCTGCACGGGTCGCCGGGTTCTGGATCGCCATGGAAGACTCGCACAGGGACAATGGTTGCCTCTGGGTTCAGCCTGGCGGTCATAAAACTCCCTTGCGTGAGATATACGAGGTAGCTCCGGGTCAATCGTCCGGTGTATTGAGACCGCTTGACGATACACCATGGCCGTCCACGGAAGAAGCCATGGCGCTGGAGGTTGCGGCGGGTAGTGTTGTCGTGTTCAGTGACCTGTTGCCGCATTACAGTTCACATAACCATTCCGCCCAATCACGCCAGGCACTAACCCTGCACGTCTCGGAAGAAAACGCCAACTGGGACAAAAAAAACTGGTTACAACGGCCTAACCTGGGTCACTTCAGGTTGTAAATACCCCAAAACGCAGACGTCCACATTTCAACCATTGCGCTACCGGTCACAGATTAATAGCGCCTGCCCTGCTGGTGCTGGATCCGCTTGATCCCGACTATTCCTGCTTTACGTCCGCGGCAGCAACCTTGCCGCGGCGGTTTTCGAGCTCGGTTCGAATCTCGTAGACCTTATTCTCGGTGAGTTTGTAGGTTGCAATAATCCACAGCGCTGCCAGGGAAGTAATTATGGGAATGCCCACATCGAAAAGCCTGATCAGCAACAGGGTTTTCTCGCTCTGGGCAGCACCGAGAGCAACATCAAAACCGGAAACTTTGAGCAAAATGCCCGTGAGCAGGCCCGCCAGCGCCATTCCTACCTTGACCATCCACCAATAGATAGCCCCGAAGACACCTTCGCGGCGTTGGTGTGTTTCCAGCTCATCATAATCGCAGACATCCGAGATCATGGACCCCATCAGCGTAAACAGGGAACCGGTTCCGAAAGCCACAAAAGGAGCCGCGTAAAGCAGCCAGTAAGGATAATCAGGGTTATAACCAATCCACTTAAACGCATAGCCGACAATGGATATGGAG
>CALJWY010000003.1 GCA_937974465.1 uncultured Lysobacterales bacterium
GTCCAACGGTCGTGAAAGGATGTCTGACGACATATCCGAAACCAGGGTAAGACCGGTTTCAGGCGGGTGCATAAACTGCACACCTGAAATGGTTTCATTGCTGACGTAATGCAAATAAGCATAATTGCCGTCAATATCCCATTCCTGCTTTGCCGGAATGGATTTGAAACCAGCCTCTTCGCTACTGGCAGCAAGGTGAGCAAGACCAAGACGACCGGCAATGGAATAAGCCTTTTTGCTCCAGCTGCCATCAACGATGTAAGCACCGCGCTGCTGCGGACTGGCGAGATTGATGGGGATTTGTGCAAATTGGCCTGTGGCCCCGCCGGCAAGAAACAGGACGGCATAATCGTCCGGTATGGACAGCAACCGGCGCAGACATGCCTCGGTCGTATCTGCTACCTCGTCAAATGCCTGGCTGCGGTGGGAAATCTCCATAACCGACATTCCCAGGCCCTTGTAGTCATACAGTTCCTCACGAGCCTTCTCCAGAACTGGAAAAGGTAACATTGCCGGACCGGCACAAAAATTAAAAATTCTGCTCATGGGGTTCAATCACTCACGTCGAAATCAGCACAATGCCTGCATGATAAGCTCTGCAGAGTCTATCCGCCATAGCCGACAGCAGGGAATTCAACTCAATTGCTGAGCGCCGTTATTCTGGCAGTTTTGCTGCTTGGCGAGATCGGATCTCCGGGCTTGAAGATCTTCGAGGTATCCGGCCTCAACACCGGTTACATATTCGCCGGAAAAACAGGACGTATCGAAACGGGTGATCCCTTCATTACCCTCTTTGCATGCCTCGATCAGGTCATCGAGCCGTTGATAGATCAGGCGATCTGCTCCCAACTCCTGCATGATCTGTTTTTCATCCCTGCCGCTGGCAATCAACTCGGAGGGTGCGGGCATATCGATGCCATAAACATTGGGATAGCGCACGGGCGGTGAAGCCGAGGCGAAGTAAACCTTCCTGGCACCCGCCTCCCGCGCCATTTGAATGATCTGCCGGGAGGTCGTCCCCCTGACGATGGAGTCATCCACGAGCAGTACATTCTTGTTGCGGAATTCAAGATCAATGGCATTCAGTTTTTGCCGTACGGAACGTTTTCGTTCCTCCTGTCCCGGCATGATAAACGTGCGGCCTATGTAGCGGTTCTTGATAAACCCCTCACGGTATTTGACATTCAAATCATAAGCCAGGGGCAAAGCAGAGGTGCGGCTGGTATCAGGTATCGGAATAACCACATCGATATCGTGATCTGGCCACTCCTCCAGAATTCTCCTCGCCAGGGCTTGCCCCATGCGCAGGCGTGCCTTGTAAACCGATATGTCATCCAGCATGGAATCCGGCCGCGCAAAATAAACATATTCAAAAATACATGGGCATGCAGGTTGTGCATGCGGGCTCTCGTGAGTGTGTAACTGGCCATCCAGAGTGATAAAGATTGCTTCACCGGGCTTGAGGTCACGTAACAAGGTAAAGCCCAGGGCGTCGAGCGCTACATTTTCAGACGCCAGTGCATACTCCCTGCCCTCATCCGTATCCCGGTAACCAAGAACAGCCGGGCGAATCCCATGGGGGTCGCGAAAACCCAATATACCTTTACCTGAAATCATTGCGATAACGGAATATGCGCCAATACAGCGGCGATGCAATCCATCCACGGCCTGAAATACATCTTTTGGACGCATGCCAGCCGGACCGATGCGATGTAACTCATGCGCGAGAACATTGAGTAACACTTCCGAATCTGAATCGGTATTGAGATGGCGACGGTCGCTATCAAACAATTCTTTTTTCAAGGCCGCGGCATTGGTCAGGTTACCGTTATGGCCCAATACAATTCCGTAGGGTGAATTGACGTAAAACGGCTGGGCTTCATCCTGGTTATCAGATCCCGCCGTTGGATACCTGACATGGCCGATACCGATCCGTCCCTTCAACTTGGCCAACTCTGAACGCGGAAATACATCCCTGACCAGGCCATTACCCTTGAATAAATGGATTTGGTGGCCCTCCAGCGTCGCGATACCAGCAGCATCCTGCCCCCGGTGCTGCAAAATGGTCAGCGCATCGTAAATGGATGGCGTTACTGCCTGCTTACCGACAATGCCAATGATTCCACACATTCAGATTATTCCTGTTTTTATTTAAGGCGTGTTTTCGGCGCGGATTTTAACATGTTAAGCATCAACCGGATCGCCTTCCTGTTTAGCTGGTTCGTCACCGACTTCCTGACCCGGGGTCAAATCAAGGTGCTCAAGAATATAGTCAGGCAAAAAACCGGATGACCATTCTGCAAGTGGCATCAGGCTCTGTATGGTTCGTGACTGTTGCCACCATGGGTCCTGCGGGACCGGGGTCAAGCCGGCAACCAGCATAAGGACCAGTACCAGGATCAATCCCCTGACACCACCAAACACACCCCCCAACAAGCGATCAGACCCGCTTAGGCCTGTTTTTTCAACCAACTTGCCCACGAGGAATGTCAACAGACCACCCACCAGTAAAACCGCGAGAAACAGGCCGGTAAACGCCAGCGCAGTGCGCGCGGATGGAAGCTCGATATGGCTCTCCAGTTGCAGTGCCAGTACGCCGGAATATTGAAAGGCCACCAGGAATGCCGCGATCCAGACCGCCAGTGAAAACGCTTCCTTGACAAACCCCCTGAAAACACCAACCAGGATGGAAATTGCAATAATCCCTACAATGACATAATCAGCATATTCCATGCAGCCACCCTTACTCCTGTGTTGTTACATACGTATCAAGCTGGTGGTCAGCCTTAATTTTTTGCGCCAGGGCCGCAGCCTTATCGCGATTGATTTCAGGGCCTACCCTGACCTTGTAAACTTCGCCGCCAGTCGAGGTGACTTTTTCTGAGAATGCCGGCAGGTCGGCAAGACGCAACTTCGCAACCAGGGCGTCGGCCTTTTCTGCACTGTCAAAACTACCCACCTGGACCACCCAGCGTACCAGCGGATCAGATGGCATAGACACGGGGGCGCTATCATCCGGACGTAAATCCAGGACACGTGGCGACAGGTCTTGCAACTCCGCACGCAGCCTGGTGACCACGCTATCTGCTTCAGATCGCTCCGCAAATGGGCCAACCCGAACCCTGTGCAACAGACCGGCGGTACGGTCCACCACATCCATCAGCACATTCAAATCCTTCGCACGCAGGCTATCAGCCAATGCGTTGGCATTTTTCTCGCTGCTGAAGCTCGCTACCTGCACCAGGTAACGTCGTGGGTCCTGTGGCTGGTCGGTGGCGGTTGGAGTGACATTGACGTCTTTTTGCTTACCGGAACTCAGAGTGATGGTGGTTATTGCTGGCGGCTTGGCCTCAACCCTGGGTGTGGAATCTGCTGGCGGGGTCAGGTTTGCATCAACCTCCTGCGTGGCGGCCTCCGGGGATTCCAGGGGCTTTATGTCAATACCATCACCAGACACGGAATCTGCATTTGGTATGCTTTTCTCAGTCAACGCCGCTGTCTCACGACCGGCCGGCTGGTTTGCCGCATCCGGTGTGCTTGGAACACCGATGGGGAAGCGCCGTGTTTCAATCGATACCTCATCGGGTTTAGCGGGCAATTCGATCTGCCGCGATTCCTGTTTGAGTGTATCGGAACGTCCGCCAAGCAGCATGGGCAGTACAATTACGGCGAGTACAATCAGCACACTTGCACCGACCAGTCTTTGTTTTAGCGCATTATCCATTTGGTTTTTCTCACTGCCCTGCTTCAGGTCCGGGTGGGATGATTCTAGCAGTATCGTGTCTGTCATGCTGCAAGCTGTTTTTAATCCACCCCAGCGCCGCAGCGACCGTCGTAAATGACCCAAAAACCAGGATGGTATCGCGGCTGTCTGTATTTTCAAGCGCAATCTGCAAGGCATCGCCCAGATCTTCAACCTCGGTAATGTCGGCACCCGGCAATGCTTTCTGTAACCTGTCTGACAGCACCCCGGCGGTCTGTCCCCTTGCTCCCGGTGAGCTGGCACAATACCAGCGGTTGCACACTTCACCCAGGGTGACCGCGACGTCTTCGACCGGCTTATCGCCCAACATGGCCAGCACACAGGTCACGCTGGATCTTTCACTGCGTACTAAAAAGTCTGCAACCACTCGCGCCGCCATCGCGTTGTGCCCGACATCGAGGATAATTTCAGGTCTGCAACCTGCCTTACCGGCTATCGTCTGTAGCCGCCCCTGTACCTTCACCTGCTGTATCGCATCCGACAGTTCAGGCGCTTGCGAGAAACATCCTGGGTTCAAAATACTAAAAGCACACAGGGCTGCAGCCAGGTTATCCCGTTGATGTGCGCCACCCATGGCCGGTGGCGATATCAGCATTGAGCGACCACCCATTGAGAACAACAGGGTACCGCCTTGATCCGGCTGCCGTGCAAGGTCAAATTCGATCCCACGCCGGAACACCGGTGCCGCCATCTGTGCAGAAATT
>CALJWY010000004.1 GCA_937974465.1 uncultured Lysobacterales bacterium
CATCCACCCGCTTCGCCACATCACCCGGACGGCTTGGCCAGGCCCGGTGTGGTCTGGTGTGGAGAGTCATTGCCGCAGCAAGCCATGGACCGGGCAATGGCCGAGGCTTCGTCCTGCGATGTATGTTTTTCTATCGGGACATCAACCCTCGTCCAACCCGCAGCATCACTGCCCTTCCTGGCCCTGAACGCCGGCGCCACGGTGATTGAGATTAACCCGACGCCAACGAGCCTGACTCTGGAAGCGCACTACAGCCTGCAAAGCACGGCAGCCACAGCGCTGACGGCTATCGCTGAGCAATTGACCGCGTAAATTACCCGGCCTTGAAACCGTGGCCTGGCGTTACAGCCAAGAACTTTGTGCTGTGAAATTGAGCGAAAAGCGACGTCATCCGGTATAATCAAAAGGTTAAATTCCACCTTATTCTCACAGGAGTCATCATGCCCCAAACCATGCGCGCACTGGTTAAACGTGAAGCCACTGAAGGCATCTGGATGGAAGATGTTCCCATTCCAGAAGTCCGCACCAACGAGGTGTTGATCAAGGTTGAGAAAACCGCCATTTGCGGCACAGACGTTCATATCTATAACTGGGACGAGTGGTCACAGCGCACCATCAAGCCGGGGATGGTGATCGGTCATGAATTTGTCGGCAAGATTGTTGAAGTGGGTGAAGGCGTGACCGGCTACAGCGTCGGTGACAGGGTATCTGCCGAGGGCCATATAATCTGTGGCCATTGTCGTAACTGCCGAGCGGGCAAGCGGCATCTATGCCCGAACACCATCGGCATCGGCGTCAACCGCGATGGTGCATTTGCCGAATATATCGTGGTTCCCTCGAATAACCTGTGGCCAATACCGGATGCCATCGCACCGGAACTGGCAGCCTTTTTTGACCCGTTTGGCAATGCCGCCCATTGCGCTTTGCAATTTGACCTGGTCGGTGAAGACGTACTGATTACCGGCGCCGGGCCAATCGGGATTATTGCGGCAGGTATCTGCAAGCATGTCGGTGCACGCCATGTCGTGATCACCGATGTGAATGACTACCGGCTTGGACTGGCAGCCGAAATGGGCGCCACGCGAACCATTAACGTCAAACACGAGTCGATCGCAGATATTGTTAAAGAGCTGGATATCGAAGGTTTTGATATCGGCATGGAAATGTCCGGCCAACCCGTCGCCTTCAATGATCTGCTGCACCACATGTTCAATGGCGGACAGGTGGCGCTACTGGGTCTGTTACCTGCTGGAACTGGCGTGGATTGGGATCAGATCATCTTCAAGGGCCTTGAGCTACATGGTATCTACGGCCGGCGAATGTATGAAACCTGGTACAAGATGACGCAGATGGTGTTGACGGGTTTCCCGTTGCACAAGGCGATGACGCATCATATACCCATCGAAGAATTCGAGACCGGCTTCCAACTGATGCGGACTGGTCAGAGTGGCAAAGTGGTCTGTGACTGGACCGGTACAATCTAACTTTAAGGGGTCGGTACTACCCCTCTTGGCAAGGACCAGGCCATTCCCTGCGAGGCGTACCTTACGGCCAAACACTGCCCTGCCCGCTGAATTTATAGTTACCACCTAGAAGGAGCGCTACATGGTCTCACTGGACTACCTGAATACCACACTCGAAGAAATTCGTGCAGCCGGCTTGTACAAAACCGAACGCGTGATAACCACACCACAAAGCGTCGAGATCAAGGTTCAAGGTGGTGAAGAAGTCCTGAACTTCTGCGCCAACAACTACCTCGGCCTGGCCGATAACCCGGACGTGATCGCTGCTGCGCACAAGGCGCTGGATGACCATGGCTTCGGGCTTGCATCGGTGCGTTTTATCTGTGGCACCCAGGATTTGCACAAGCAGCTTGAAAAGACCATTTCTGAATTCTTCGGTACCGACGACACCATTCTCTACACTTCCTGCTTTGACGCCAACGGCGGGCTTTTTGAAACCCTGCTGGGGCCGGAAGATGCGGTTATTTCGGATGCCTTGAACCATGCTTCGATCATTGATGGTATCCGCCTGTGCAAAGCGCAGCGGCACCGCTACGCCAACAGCGACATGCAGGCGCTGGAAAAGGCCCTGCAGGACACGCAGGACTGCCGCACCCGCCTGATTGCCACCGATGGCGCCTTCAGCATGGATGGATATATTGCCAGGCTGGACGAAATCACCGCACTGGCAGAACGCTACAATGCGCTGGTGATGGTCGATGACAGCCACGCCACCGGTTTCCTGGGAGAGAGCGGACGCGGTTCTGCCGAACACCATGGTGTTATGGACAAGATCGATGTGTTCACCTCGACCCTCGGCAAGGCCCTGGGTGGTGGTTCCGGCGGTTTCACCAGCGGCCGCCAGGAGATTATCGACCTGTTACGCCAGCGCTCACGTCCTTACCTGTTTTCGAATACCCTGCCGCCACCGCTGGTTGCCGCATCCATCAAGGTATTTGAAATGCTATCCGGTTCGACCCAATTGCGGGATAAACTGGAGAGCAGCACGCGTTACTTCCGCGACAAAATGAGCGCCGCCGGATTTGACATCAAACAGGGTACACACCCGATCGTGCCGGTCATGCTGTACGACGCTCCGCTGGCCCAGCAGTTTGCAGCCCGGCTACTGGAAGAGGGAATTTACGTGATTGGATTTTTCTTCCCGGTGGTGCCAAAAGGCGAGGCACGCATCCGGGTACAGGTTTCAGCCGCGCATGAGAAGCACCATCTGGACCGCGCCATCGAAGCCTTTGTAAAAGTCGGTCGCGAACTGGGTGTAATTTAAGCCCCAGGCATCGGAGTTTTGAAACCCGCGTGGGTTACCCGACTGAAAAGCGGCACGGGGATTTTTTGCAATACTGGCAGGAAGAGCCTTAAAAACTAGCTGGCAAATTCCGTGCGTACAACATCCGCCAATTGATTGGCGAGCTGATTAACCTGGGCCTCATCGACACCTTCCAGGGTTACACGGATCAGTGGCTCGGTGCCCGACGGCCTCAAGATCACCCTGCCGCTATTACCCAGCTCATCCTCGACGGATTTGACCGCCGCAGTAACTGCCGCTGAACCATCGAGATCCACCACTTGCTTCTTGATGGGAACATTGATCATGGTCTGTGGCATTTTTTGAATATCGCTGGTCAGTTCGGCCAGTGTCTTGCCGCTGCTCACCAGCACCTCCAGGACCTGGAGTGCGCTGACGATTCCATCACCCGTACTGGTTCGGTCCAGGAATAACAGGTGACCGGATGCTTCACCACCCAGGGTCCAGCCATTTTTCACCAGGACCCTGTGCACATGACGATCGCCTACGGGAGCGCGCGTGAATGGAATATTGCGCTTCTGCAGTGCCAGTTCCATGCCGAAATTACTCATTACAGTGCCGACCACACCGCCCTGCAACAAGCCCAGGTCCTGGCGTGCCGTGGCGATGATATAGAGCAACTCGTCACCGTTTACGATCTCTCCACTGGCATCGACCATGATGACCCTGTCACCATCGCCATCGAGGGCTATGCCAAGATCGGCGTTATGCTCAAGCACCGCCTGGCTGAGAAATTCAGGATAGGTTGACCCGCAGTTAGAATTGATATTCAGCCCGTCCGGGTCGGCGCCAATACTGATCACCTCAGCGCCCAGCTCTTCCAACACAGCCGGTGCAACACGATAGGTTGCGCCGTTGGCGCAATCGACGACAATTTTTAAACCATGCAGGGTGATCTCAAAGGGGATGGTGCCTTTGCAAAATTCAATATAACGGCCTGCGGAATCTTCAATCCGCACCGCCTTGCCCATTTTTTCAGATGACACGGTTGAGAATGGTTTATCCAGCTCGGCCTCTATGGCGCGTTCTACCTCATCGGGCAGCTTTTCGCCTTCGGCTGAGAAGAACTTGATGCCATTGTCATAAAACGGGTTGTGGGATGCGCTGATGACGATACCCGCGCAGGCGTGCAAGGTGCGCGTCAGGTAGGCTACGCCCGGAGTTGGCATCGGCCCAAGCAGTGCAACATTGGCGCCTGCCGCAGCGAGACCGGCCTCGAGCGCCGATTCAAACATATAGCCGGAAATTCGCGTGTCTTTGCCAATAACGACCGATCTTGAGTCACCGCCTGCAAGCACTTTCCCGGCAGCACGGCCAAGACGCAACATGAAATCTGCAGTAACCGGTGAATCGCCCACACGACCGCGAATGCCGTCTGTTCCAAAGTATTTTTTCTTCATGATTCTATTTTACGCCCAACCCTGCCAAAGTGCAGTGGCTACTTTAAGTGCATCACGTGTTTCTGCCACATCATGCACCCTGATGATGGCGGCACCTGCCTGCGCAGCGAGGACTGCTGCGCTTATCGAACCCGCTGTACGCCGCGATACGTCGCGGCCGGTTAAAGCGCCAATCATGGCCTTGCGGGACACGCCGACCAGTACCGGGTACCCGCTTGACACCAACCCAGGCAAGGAATGAAACAGCTCGGTATTCTGTTGCAGGGTTTTGCCAAAACCAAAACCGGGATCCAGCAATATATTGTGCTGCGAAATACCCGCCGCCTCACACTCGCTGGCACGCTGCAGCAGGAACTGGCGGACTTCAGCACCAACATCCTCGTATACCGGATCATTCTGCATTACACGCGGTTCACCCTGCATATGCATCAGGCAAACCGGCACCGCCAGTTCTGCCGCCGCTTCAACGGCGCCTTGCATACGCAATGCATAAACATCATTCAGCATGCCGGCCCCTGCATGCACGGCAGCGCGCATGACAGCGGGCTTACTGGTGTCGATGGACACGGGTATTGAAAGATTTGCGGCGATGGCTTCGATCACAGGCAGAACACGATCGAGTTCCTTTTGCAGTGGCACGGCTTGTGCACCGGGGCGCGTGGATTCACCACCGATATCTATAATATCGGCACCTGCCTCCTGCATGGCAAGGGCATGGTCAATCGCTGCGGATTTTCCGAGCCATTGGCCACCATCAGAGAATGAATCAGGTGTGACGTTGAGGACACCCATGACCCTGGGCCGATCCAGGGTCAACATCCGACCTGCGCAATCAAGTTCGCGAGTGGCCATATTGTATTTAAATTGAGCCTGGCTTAGTGCTGCTCAGCTGTACCGCCGATGGAAGGCTTATCTTCCGGCTTGTCTGCCGATTCATCCGCAGCGTCGGCCTTGACCTTTTCACCGCCATTCGAACTGGAATCATCCCAATCTGACGGCGGATCCGGAATTTTGCCATCCATGATCTGGTCAATCTGCCCGGCATCGATGGTTTCGTACTTCATCAACGCTTCGGTCATGACCTCAAGCTTGTCACGGTTGGCATTGATCAGATCGCTCGCGGTTTTGTGCGCGGTATCGACAATGCTACGAATTTCCATATCGATCTTGAGCGCGGTCTCATCAGACACGTGCTTGTGCTGAGTCACTGAACGACCCAGGAAGACCTCGTCTTCATCCTCGCTATAGGCCAGCGGGCCAAGAGCATCGGTCAGGCCCCAGCGGGTGACCATGTTGCGGGCAATATTGGTAGCACGTTCAATGTCGTTGGATGCGCCGGTGGTGACATTTTCAATACCAAAGATGATCTCTTCCGCCACCCTGCCGCCAAACAAGCTGGCCAACTGGCTATCCAGTTGTTTGCGCGAAATACTGTATTTATCCTGCTCCGGCAGGAACATGGTCACACCCAGGGCGCGTCCACGCGGGATAATGGTGACCTTGTATACCGGGTCATGCTCAGGCACCAGGCGGCCGACGATGGCATGGCCTGCCTCGTGATAGGCCGTCAGTTTCTTCTCTTTCTCGGACATGACCATCGAACGCCGTTCGGCACCCATCATGATCTTGTCCTTGGCGCGTTCAAAATGATCCTGGTTGACGGTCTTGGCCGCTTCCCTGGCAGCAAATAACGCAGCCTCGTTGACGAGGTTGGCCAGGTCAGCTCCTGAGAAACCGGGTGTACCACGCGCTATGGTGCGTGGTTTGACATCGTCATCCAGCGGTACCTTGCGCATGTGA
Organism: uncultured Lysobacterales bacterium; assembly: GCA_937974465.1. Classification (GTDB taxonomy): domain Bacteria; phylum Pseudomonadota; class Gammaproteobacteria; order Xanthomonadales; family SZUA-36; genus SZUA-36. The sequence goes on from CALJWY010000004.1 coordinate 6,027, forward strand.
ACTTTCAAAAGGCCCTCACGGCCACGAATATCCGGCAGGGGTACTACCACCTGGCGATCGAACCGGCCGGGGCGCAGCAGTGCCGGATCAAGCACGTCCGGACGGTTGGTTGCAGCAATGACGATAACGCCTTCACCACCCTCAAAGCCATCCATCTCAACCAGTAACTGGTTAAGTGTCTGCTCACGTTCATCGTGTCCACCACCGAGGCCGGCGCCGCGATGACGTCCAACCGCATCGATTTCATCGATGAAGATAATACAGGGAGCGTGTTTCTTGGCCTGGTCAAACATGTCCCGTACGCGGGATGCACCC
>CALJWY010000005.1 GCA_937974465.1 uncultured Lysobacterales bacterium
TCATCCCCACGGCGGAAATCGACATTCTCAACAGTATACTTTGCAACACCGCTGCTGCGCGGGGTTACTGAGCCCACATCATCACCTGCAATCGACAGAACCACCTGTCCGTTGCCGGACTGGTAATCATAGGTAACCGGCTTGGACAGATCTACCATGACCCGTGTTCTGCCGCCGGCTGCCAGCGTGGTGAACTTTTGTACCGGGCCGACACCAACAGAAACCGGCGCTGCGTCAACCTTGCTGTCAGTTTCCGCCAGGTCCAGAATAATGCGCGCCGGGCTTTCGGTTGCAAACACACTTACTTTTGGATCATCACCATTGGTTGACAAGGTAATGACGACATCTCCATCGGCATTGCTGCTGAAATCAGTCGCAGTCACATCACTTGCCGCCCACGCCGAAATTGCTGGTAACACCAACAACGTCAACCCGAGACCCAAAAGAGCTCCAGTCTTTTTGCTATCCATAAACTGTTCCCACCTGCCGGTCAGTTTCCGTTTCAAATACAATTCTTTTTTGCTGTACATGGCTGTACCCTCAAAGTCGCGCTTTTCCATGCGCCGACCGGATTATCATTCACCCAAGGCGATGGAGGCTTCCCTGATTATCCAGCCATCCGCGCCATCCGAAATCAGTTCACTGAGACTTACTTGTGTACCAGTGATATTAACTACCTGTCCGTGATTCTTGCCCATATAATTCCCCACAGGCACCCGGTGAATGACGCCCTCAGGGTCACGCACCAACGCCCAATAGGACGCTTCCTTACTGAAGGTTCCCACCATGGCCAGGGTATCCAGTTCATAACGCTCAAGGTATTCCTTGGGGCGTTCAAAATCCGGACGGGGTCCTGTGCCTTTCTTGGATCGTACGTCATCACTGCCTTCAGAAATCGATTGACGGAACGGGTCACGGCCGGTCAGTCCATCATATTCATACGGCGTATACGATTTCACGGGCGGAATCGGTGGAATTGGATCCGCAGGCCTGGCCTTTACCGAATCAATATGACTGACCAGGTCACTCATATCCTGGCTACATGCAGTTAACATGATAGCGACCAACACCATACCGGTGGCAAATCTAAGCTTATTACCCAAATGTTTCATGGCGCCTGCTCCGCTTCGATTTCAGCGAGCTCCAGCTCGTCAACGTAGCGATAGGTCTTAACCCTGCCTTCCAGAATCAAACGGCCTTCAGAGTTGCCAAAACGACTTTGGTTTGCCGATGCCCGTTTCAATGAAATGTCATGCATTGTCAGTATAACCACCCTTGGTAAGGCTGCCACACCACTGACGAACGCCCCGAACTCATGGTAATCACCCAGCATGCGAATACTTATGGGCCGCTCCGCATAGAAGTCCTGATAGGACTCTGCCATCGGCTCAAACAACTGCACGTCAATACCTGCAGCCAATGCAGTCTGAGAGACATCCACCAGCAACTTGTCCATTTCTGTTTTACTGGGCAATTGCCGGAACATTGTTTTCAGCAGTTCCTGCATATCCACCAATTGCTGCTCATAAGCCTCAAGATTGGCAGCTTTCTGCTGCTTGTATTCAAAGTCTGCCAACAGGGTTAATTCCTGTTGCCGGCTTTGTTCCAGCTCGACCCGCTTATCTTCAATAAACAGGTAGTAACCGGCGACCACAATCAGGATTAAAACGACCGAGAGTAGAAGGTACCTGACGGATCCGGGTGCACTGCCGAGATCTGTGAAATCAGCATCTCTGAGGTCATTAATTATCATTTCGGACCCCCTTGATCATCCACAGGATCATAACCCTCGTCTTCCTCTTCCGTCTTCGGGGTCCGCAGATTCACCTTGATGTTGAACTCGTAAGGCTCGGCTGCAGCCGCCGGGTTGGGTACCGAACGGACAAACACAAGCTCAGGATTCAGGAACAGGTTATTTGTTTCCAATTCACGCAAGTAAGCTGAAACCCGCGCGTTGGATTGGCTGCTGCCGGCCAGCGCCAACGCCACACCCTGTTGCCGGATAGTGGTCAGCGTCACCCCCACCGGAATCGACTTTGCCAGGTTATCCAGCAATTCCACCGTGGTTGAACGGCTGGCCTGTAACCTTTCAATCACCTGCTTGCGTGAAATCAGGCGGGCCCGTGTACGCTCCAGCTCATCAATTCTCTTGATACGCGCTTCCAGCAAACGAATTTCTTTCTTGACCACATCGTTTCTGGCCTGTTGATGACCGATCTTGCTATCGAAAACCGTGCCTGCAAGAAATACCAGCAAAACACCCAGAATTACGGTCATCAGCAGGGTCATCAGGAATTGACGCTGTCGCTCGCGGCGTTTTTCTTCGCGCCATGGTAATAGATTGATTCTGGCCATCAGTCAAACCCTCTCAAAGCCAGGCCCATGGCTATCATCAGGCCGGTGGCATTGCGTTTGAGTTCCGGAACTGTCACATTCTGAGCAATATCCAATCCGGTGACCGGGTCTGCTACCCGGGCCGTCATGCCAAGCTCCTGTTGCACCATCGCAGCCAGTCCCTTCAGGGAAGCGACCCCGCCGGAAAGGTATATGGTGCTGATATTTGAGTACTCATTGCTGGAGGCATAGAACTGCAGGGCCCGACTGATCTGATGAACGATATTTAACTGGAAGGGCTCCAGCACTTCTTCCTCAAAGTCCTCGGGGCCTTCCTCATTGCGTTCAAAAAAAGCCGCCTGCTCTGCGGTCATGTCGTAGCGGCGTTGCGTCTCTTCGAGTAATTGATGGCCACCAAAGGGATGGTCACGCGTGTAAATGACCCTGCCACTTTTGATAACAAGTAGCGTTGTCATGTCGTAACCGATATCGAAAAACCCTACGGCTTCACTGCGACTTACGCCATCACGCTTACGGATCAGTTCGAAAGCATTGGCAATGGCAAACGCTTCGACGTCTACCACCCTGGCCTTCAAACCGGCTGTGTCAATGGCATCCTGTCGGCTTTCAATATTTTCACTTTTGCTGGCAGCCAGCAGAATGTCGATCAGGTCGGCATTTCGCGCTGACGGCCCCAGAACCTCGAAATCAAGACTGACTTCGTCCAGGGGGTAAGGAATATACTGATTGGCCTCAATTTGCACCTGGCTTTCAATGTCAGCTTCGGCCAAATCTGCCGGTAAACTGATCAACTTGGTGAATACGGCCGAACCGGATACAGCGATCGCGCAGGATTTGGCACGTGTGCCTGAAACCCGGACCGCCCTGGATATGGCGTTCGCAGCGGCTTCTACATCCCTTACGGTCTTGTCGACCACGACACCCTCGCTAATGGGCTCTATCGCAAAATGGTCAACCCGATACCCGGACCCATGACTGGACAATTGCAGTAATCGTACACTTGTCGAGCCTATGTCCAGTCCGATAACTGGATCTGCTTTTTTTCCAAACAGTTTCAAGACTCCCCCATTCCTCTTTCCTTGCCAATGGTTTAGTGAGACTTCTTATAGCTGTTTTTAACAGAAAACCATGTAATACTCAAATACCAATTTGGTATCGGATTACAAAATTGATAATCGCAGCGGAGACGTGTGATCAATCGATCACAGGAAAGCTTGTGGCAAGTTGCGTGGTCAACACCCGTTAATTACCCGACTACTTCCCTGTCTGCTACGGTGTATCTTTTTCTGCCCCCTCTCCCGCTATCCGGAGAGAGTAATATCAACTAAAATTCCTTTTCAGGGGTTAAGCATAGCAGGATAAAGGCTTGAAAAAAGTATTTCGTTTAATTTTTCGCTTTTTTTTAATTTCACTAGTGGTGGGATTCGTCAGCCTGTTGATCGCCTATCTTGTTGTTGCTAAAGACCTTCCTGACGTTCAAACACTGCGTGATGTGCAACTTCAAGTACCCCTTCGGGTTTACACCCAGGACAGGAAATTGATCAGTGTATTCGGCGAAAAACGACGCATACCGGTCCAGATCGGTGATATGCCATCTCACCTCACAGGGGCCTTTTTAGCCGGTGAAGACGCCCGCTTTTATGTGCATCCGGGGGTGGATTACCAGGGAATCACAAGGGCTGTCTGGGCTTTGGTGACCACCGGCGAGAAATCAGTTGGTGGCAGCACCATCACTCAGCAACTCGCTCGAAATTTCTTTCTGACCATGGAAAAAACCTATACCCGCAAGATCAAGGAGATTTTCCTGGCACTGAGAATTGAGCGGGAATTATCCAAAGATGAGATCCTGGAACTGTATTTGAATAAAATACTTCTCGGCCACCGTGCTTACGGGGTTGGTGCGGCTGCCGATGTTTACTATGGCAAAAGTGTTAAGGACTTAAGCCTCGCCCAGTGCGCAATGCTGGCCGCACTTCCAAAGGCGCCGTCAAGGATTAACCCCATCACATCGCCCCAACGTGCAATGGAGCGGCGGGATTATGTCCTGGGCCGTATGAAAGAACTCGGGTTTATAAGCACCAGTGAATATGAACAGGCCAGGAACGAGAGAAATACAGCCTTTTACCACGGCGCCACCACTGAAATATCCGCCCCATACCTCGCAGAAATGGTCCGCAAGGAGATGCTGTTAAAGTACGGCCAATCAGCATATACGGGTGGCTACGAAGTTTTTACAAGCATCGACTCCAAGCTTCAGTCCGCAGCAAACCTGGCGATTACCAATGGGCTGGAAGCCTACGATCATCGTCATGGCTACCGTGGTGCGGAGGCAAACTTCAACCTGGATGAGCACAACACAACGCAAAGTTGGGACGAGATACTAAGGCCATACAAACCGGTTGCCGGACTCACTCCTGGCCTGGTTACCGAAGTTGACGAAGATGTCGCTCTTATCTACCAGCCTGATGGTCAGACGATTGCCCTGACAATTGCTGATATGCAATGGGCCAGGAAGTTTATCGGTCGTGACCGGGTCGGTTTTGAACCAAAGGTTGTCAGCGAGGTGCTCGCGGCCGGCGACATCATTCGCACCCGGTTACGGGACGGAGGTAGTTGGGAGCTTGCGCAATTACCCGAAACTGAGGCCTTGCTGGTGTCGTTGAGCCCGCATGATGGCTCCATTAAGGCAATGGTCGGGGGCTACGATTACACGCGCAGCAAATTCAACCGTGTAGTGCAGAGTCGCCGGCAACCAGGTTCCGGGTTCAAGCCGTTTATTTATTCGGCAGCGTTGGAGCACGGCAAAACGACAGCCAGCATTGTCAATGATGCAGCCATTGTTTTCAGCGATCCGGAGCTGGAACGGGACTGGAAGCCGCAAAACTACAGTGAGAAATTTTTCGGACCGACCCGTTTGCGTGAAGCCATGGTGAATTCCAGGAACCTCGTATCCATAAGGTTGTTGAGAGAAATTGGAATCCCGTACGCAAAAAGGTATGTCAGCGGGTTTGGTTTTGACCCTGCCGAATTACCGGCCAACCTGTCCATGGCGCTTGGCAGTGCATCTTTGGAACCGTTAAGCATTGCCAGGGGATACGCTGTATTTGCCAATGGCGGGTATCTGGTTGACCCATATTTTATGCAAACTATCGTAGACGCCAGCGGCACCACGGTATTTGCGGCAAGCCCCAGCATGGTATGCAAAGATTGTTCACCCGGTGATGAAAACGAACCTGAACGATCTGAAACCCTGGAAAAAACCGAGCCGAGCTTCAGGCCATTGCAACTGGAAGGCGCCGATGACTTGCAGGTTCTTGAGCAGGACAAGATCTCGGCCCAGAACGCCATAGTGCGTCCAAAACCGGCTCCCAGGGTAATTTCTGAACAAAATGCATTCCTGGTGCGTTCCATGATGATGGACGTCGTGCGCCGCGGAACAGGCAAAAAGGCAATGAGCCTGAACCGCAACGACCTGG
>CALJWY010000006.1 GCA_937974465.1 uncultured Lysobacterales bacterium
ATGTGGCCACCTACACCGGTGTCGGTGCCGTCGCGGGGTATCACCTTGACAATGATTCCCAGCTCGTCTCCAACGATCAGGATTGGGTCACCCGGATTGTATGGGGGTTGTGGCAAGCCCTGGCACTGCACTGGCAAGTCGACCCCCTCAATTCGGGCGTCAATGCAGGCCTGCGTATCGGGGTCGAAGAACATGTAGACCATCTTGGTCTGGAGGTTATGCGCAGATGCCACACCGCCCATGATCGCCAGTACAAATACCATACCCAGCGTGAACAAAGCCCGGGTGATACGGTAAAAAGATGATCTGTTACTCAAATTCATTAATCGCGCTCTCTTAAGCTGCACATAACCGGCCTCTCCGGTGGTTCTTCAAAAAAAACACCAGAGAAAAAATTATTCCAGGAAAAGAGCATGCAACGGGTTCTGTGAAAAAAGCCGGATAATCCAGGCCTGTTCTTTTCATTTCCCCGTAAAGCCATGGGAGCAAGCTAATTCTGCACCCGATAACCCCCTTTCCCAGTCGGCTCCATTACCCAACATCCCTTTCGGAGCAGAACCAGTCTTTCGTGCGATCCATCGGCACGACCTATCTCTAAATTTACCGCAGCCCCATCAATTGTGTGCACACGGCAAGGTATTGAGCTTTCCATTATGATCATTTTCTCCAGAATATCAATCTCTTAAATAGAGAAAATGCTTCAAATTAAGATCAGCCTCTGCCCTGGTTGCCAATTTCCTCATCCAAGACAAAACTGCTATTCGCACTCTTTGCGCAAATAATTCCGCCAGGCCGCCGCTTCGTTTGCCGGCAACTCGACTACAAATTCTTCACTACCACAACCCGCAACGCCCTCCTGGCCACGCAACATCATTTTGCATGAACCTTCCTTGTTGCCGGTCGCCCTGGCCTCTAAGTGCCAGTGATCCCACTTTCCCTTGTTTCTGCAACTTGGTGAGAATGCACCCTCTCGATCCATACTGATCAGGTTGCCTTTAGCGACACAATTTACTTCAGCATCCGCTGCAGTTACCTCGAATTGCGACTTCAGGTCTTCATATTCCGCAATACACTCATCCGCTGTCTGCGCTTGCAGGGCGGAGGAGAACAGCAGGCTGACGCCGATAATAATTAATACATTTTTCATACAATTTACCTACTTTAGGTTAGGCTAATATACAGCAAATTAACGAGTTGATACATTTCACATGCACTAAATTAACATTCGATTACATTGTAGATTCGCACCAGCGGCTGATCTGTTTGTAGCCGCCTTCGTTGCCGCAAATCAAATCCGGACGCCCGTAATTTTTAATAACTGCAAAAACCTGGCGAGGCCGCACCTTCAGTGCACTGGAAACCTGATGTCTTACCAAGGTCTGCTCAGCCCTCCCCAGGCTGCTCCAGTGGCGCAGACCGGAGTCGATCAACTGCAATTGCACCCAGGGTTCCCAGGGGCCGGTTTCCGCAGAACGCCTCAGGGCATGATTAAACTCAATATCCACCTGCCCCAGTTTGTCTTTTACGGACAACAAGTTAACCCAGCTGTATGGCCAGAGGCGGCGAACCGATAATGACTGGCGAAAATGCACCGCTGCAGATTCCAGCAAATCCCGCCGTTCAACACCCACCACGCCCGGCTGGCTGGCCTTTAAGATAAGTAACCTGCCGGAAAAATCATGGTAATCGGGATTGCTTGGCAAACGCCGCAGAGCTGTCCCGATATGGCGCTGGGATTGTTCAAAAGCCGCCGCATCACCACCGCTGGCAGCGAACAATGGTTCTGCAATGGCTTGTGCCGCAATGTAATGCCAGGCAGCGTTGGCGCGCAGCAGGCCCCAGACCATCACCACCAGGCAAGCAATGACCAATGCCACGGGCAGCAATTTTTTTGTGACCGCCGCCATCATACGACGCTGACCAAACCGTAGGGTGCGTTATTCATAACGCACCGTTGATAATTGAAAAACCGCGTGGGTAACGAGTTACCCACCCTACGCTTTTTTGTCATCATCACTGGCATAGTAATCATAATAATCATCAGCACTGTAGTAACCGTAACGGCCGTAGCCATAACGGCCGTAGCGGTAGTAGCGGTAATAACGGCCGTATTTACCGTACTTGCCATAACCATAACCGCCAGCGCCGGAAACCACCTGGTTCAGGATGCAGCCCAGCAAGGGTGAGTTCACACGCCGTAGGCGCTTGATACCCTGCTGTGCGGCCTGGTAGGGCGTGGCATCGGCGCGGATCACGTATAAGTGCGCATCCGCCAACTGCGAAACCACCAGGGCATCACTCACCGCCAGCGCGGGGGCTGAGTCGATGATGATCACTTCGTAGGTTTCCTGCAGTTCTTTAATCAATTCTTTAAAGCGCTGTGAAGAAAGCAACTCAAGCGGGTTGGCCGGTACCGTCCCGGATGGAATCACGTGCAGACCGTCTTCGGTCTCTTCATGCGCCTCTTCGAAGGTCGCCTCACCGGTCATCAATGCTGCCAGGCCCGGACGGGGTTGTTCGATCTTCTTGGCCCGGTGCACCATCGGGCGACGCATATCGGCATCGATCAGCAGGGTCTTTTTCATCTGCTGAATCGAATGCGCCAGGTTGATCGCGACCGTGGTCTTGCCTTCACCCGGCACCGAGGAAGTGACGGTAATGATGCTCTTTTCCTTGTCCAGCAGGGATAGCAGCACACTGGTGCGGATGGTGCGGATAGATTCGGAAAACGCCGAGCGCGGCTGATCGATAAAAAAGCTCATTGGCCCAAGCTTTTTCTGTTTATCAAATTTCAACTGCGGCAACTGGCCCAGTACCGGTAGGCCCAGGCGACGTTCAACGTCCTCGGAGCCCCTGAAGGTGTTATCCAGTATATTCAGCAAAAAGGCCAGCCCGATACCCAGCACCAGGCCGCCTATCGCCCAGGCCAGCGTGATCATTTTCTTGTCGGGCCGCACCGGGTAAAGGCCCGGCCGGGCATTCTCGATGATGGTGGCGTTGATTTTTTGCAGCCCACCCTGCAACAATTCGCCACGCTGCTCACCCTCCTGCAGTTGCTCGAACAATGCACGGCTGGTGTTGACCTGGTCCTGAAGGTGGGTGAGTTCGGCCCTGCTGCGGTTTAAGGCCTGGATGTCAGCCTCGGCCTCATCCAGGTAGCGTGTGTACTCGGCCTCGGTACGCACCGCACGCTGGTAATCCACCAACACGATATCTGCGGCATTTTGCAGTTCAGCTTTATAAGACGTGCTGGCTGATTCCAGCGCGCTTTGGGCCTCGATCATTTGCGGGTGTTTTGGACCATAACGTTTTGAAAGCTGCAAAACTCGCTGCCGGGCGCTGGCCAGGGTGCTTTTCAAATCGGTGACAATGCCCCGGGAATTCAAAGCCGTGATGCTATCCAGTGGCGTGCCACTGGCCTGCGCTGCCTCTATTTCACTGTTCAGTCGCTGCAAGGCAAGCTTTTGCTGGCGCGCATTTTCCCGGCGCGTTAAGGCTTCCTGGAAAGACTGGTTTTGCAGGGCGTCAACGCCCTCGGAAGTCTGCACCATGCCCTGGCGGTCGAGGAATGCCTGCAATGCCACTTGTGCTTTTTCCAACTCGTCACGCGCCTGCACCATGCGGGAAGAAAACCAGCTCTGCTCACCAGTAAGATCGGACAGGTTTTTCTCGCGCAGGAAATCGATGTATGACTGGGCCACGGTGTTGGCCTTGCGTGAAGCCATTTCCGCGTTCGCGCCTTCAAAGCTGACGGTGACAAGCTGGCTCTCTGCAACCACGCCCACCTGTGTGCCACCCTTAATGCTATTAATAATACTTGAACGCCGTGCTTCCGGCGTGATCTCCGGTGGTTTGGTTTTCAAAAAATCCGGCACCAGGGTGCGCCAGGAGAAAGCAGGTTTTCCGGGCGCTTTTACCTTGCCCTCGAGGTGATCGGCATCCAGCAAGTCCAACCTTTCCGCAGCCATTTCGGCCACCCCCCAGGAGCGGATCAATTCGCGCTGGGTTTCATAAAATTTTGCCTGGAAGTCAGGAAAGAAAAATCCGGACTGCAGTGGATTATTCTGCTCCCTTTCAATTTGTAGAATCACCGTTGAGCGGTAAATGGGAACCGACTTGTAGGCCATGTACATACCGATCAAGCCGGTCAGCAACGCAACACTGATAATGCCCCACTTGAACTTGAACAGGACACGCAGGTATTCGCGAAAATCCAAACGTTCAGATGGTTCCTGCTCAATATTGCCGCCGTCCCAGGCGTATTCGGGTACTTGTTTAGCCATCAGGTCAGAAAAAACTTTCTTCGACGATGAGCGTATCGCCGGGGTTTACCAGGTCATCCTCGCTGACGCGCCGGCGGTCGTTCTCGCCGCCACCATCGGGCACCAGGTACCACTTGCTTTTGGATGCCCTCGGACTAAGGCCACCCGCCAGTGTAAAGGCGGTGCGCACCGTCAGGCCTGGCTGCCAGGCAATGCCGCCCGTCTTGGCGACCGCCCCCTGGATAAAGAAATCACGGAATTGGGCAACATTGATACTGACCTGCGGATCCACCAGGTAATCGCCAAGCAGGCGATTGGTGAACTCTACTTCCAAATCATCAATGGTTTTACCGGCCAACTGAAACTCGCCGACAAAGGCATAGCGGACTCTGCCATCGGCCGGCACGGTCAGGCGCATGGTCAAATCATCCTCACCGTAGACCCGCACATAAATGATGTCACCGGTAGCCAGGCGGTATTCAGACTGGCCCACAGCATCCTGTGCGCTGACGTTAAAAGCAGTAAGCACGCTTGCCAAAACAAAGAGTAAACGGTAAACCATGGAAATATTATATATATTTAAGGCCGCCTTGGTCCTCTCAATACCAATCCGGGGGCTGGGGATGCGGGGACAACTCAAAAACTGGCCTCAAGAGTCAACATGTAAATGTAACGCTTGTAATTATATTCTTCGATCTCGGAATCCCGGTCGTACCCCTGGATGGATGCTCCAAAACGGAAGTGCGGGTTAAACATGTAACGGGCGCCGACGCTCCAGTAAAAAATATTATCCGTCCTGCCATAGGGGCGGTAATCGTCTTCACCATAACCAACATCTACGGTGGTACCAAACTTGGTGGCCCAGTCATGCAGCCACGCCAGTGAAATGTCCTGGCGTAACACGTAATCACCGTCGCCATCGGGTTCCTGTGTGTTGCGCGAACCCGTTAGCGTAAACACGGAATAGATACGGGGTTTCCAGCTGATCGATGCGACCCAGACGGGGCCGCTATAATCTTCACGCTCAGGATTTTCGAATCTTTTTTTCTGGTCTCCGTAGCTAATTCTTCCACTGGTGCGCGCACTGGCATCCCACGTGGCGCCCAGCATCCAGGTGGTGACGTCACTGTCACGGCCGGCGACATCGTAATTGATATCCGTGTAGCGCACATTTGCCAGCAGGGAAGTCTTGGGGGCAACACGCCAGTAAAATGTAGCGCCCATATACTGCCAGTCACGGTCGAGATCTTCGGTACGGTTCTTGTTATTGTTGTAATCCAGGTCAGAGGCCCCCAGCATCAGGTCCAGCTTGCCACGTGAGCCAACAGCACCGTAGCGCCAGGCACCTCCATAATCAAACCTGCGCCATTCATCCGGTGGTACTGGAATCAGCCCGGCATCACCCTGGCGGCGTCCGGTACCGCGCGCATCGGTGCCATCGCTGTACTGCGCAAATAGATTCAGATCCTGTCTTGTGCTGATATCCCAGGCCCAGTCTGCCCTTATGTACCAGGGGTCACTGTCATCGGTCGGGCTATCGCTATAGCGCACAAAGTCAATCGCAGCAGTGAGCGCCAGGACCGAATGATCTGAAGGCAACTCAACACGAATGGCTGGTGAGATTCTGTAAAAATAGGAGCTCTGCTGAAACCTGTTAGAGCGGGTTATATTGTCATCGTAACCATAACTTAAACCAATGGTAGGAATGATCTGCAATCCGGCCCCGGTGAAACCGGGAATGGAATTCATCTCATCCTGTGGCGAGCGAAATACGCCCGGATCATAACCCGACACTGCCGCACTGCCGACACTCTCTCCCCCTGTTGAAGGGATGCCGCCGGCCTGTGCCAATAAATAACGTGACCGTGGCTGATCAAATACTTCTTCGGCGGTTTCCTCGGCAAGCTGATTGGCAGGCTGCAGATAGGGGCTTTTGATTACATAACCCCTTTCCCCTATGGCATCTTCCATACGGTTACGCAAAGCGTCGAACTGTTCCGGATCATCGGCCCAGCCACCGATCACACGGTAGCCCGGGTTTCCGGCCTCTCCGGTGGAAACCGTCTCGGCCTCGAAACCGGCCTCGATGAGCCGGTCTTTGAAATTCAGCGCGTTCTGCAAGTTAGAAAAATAACCAAGCTGCAGCGCCCATTCACGTTCATTAATGTCATCCATTGGGCCCACAGCAGCAAACGCCGTTACTGTCATAAAAGACAGTACCGCTGCGTACGTGCCAATCCTCAATAGTTTGACTGCGGAATTCAGATGGTTTGCCCCTTACTTGCAAAATCACAAAGACTAAACGTCACGCTTTTCTTACTAACATCGTCATTTCCGTGACGCGAGCAAAGACGCACCCATCCCTATAGTGCACTCGAAACACCTTTTATATTAATGGAACTGACCATGATTTCAAAGGACTACAGGTGAGTTCTAACAAAATTTGACATATAGGACCTTTAAACGCGACCATTCATATGGTTATTCGTGAAGGGTAGCAAGCAAAGCACCACAAACCACCCGGCATTGGCCGGAATCTGCAAACTGAAATCTACCGTTGCGTGAATCATCATCGCCACCATCGCCATCAGGCTGGCAAAACAGACCCCAAACTGTTTTGCCTTATCCCTGTCGCACAGACCCCTGGCTGCCCGTGCCAGGCATAGCAAAAGAAACCAGGCCAGCAACACCCCTCCGATCAACCCGTACTCGACCAGAAACTCGAGGTAATCATTGTGTGCGTGATCCATAAACGCCTGGTCATTACCCCGCCAGGCCGGATAAGCGGTGTAAAACGACCCGCCGCCATAGCCGGCCAGCGGTGCCTGGCGGATCATATCGAGCGACTCGCGACTGGTATCCAGGCGGATTTTCTCGTTCACCTGCCAACCATCCCCCTGCACCGTCTGCTGAACACGATCAATAACCTGCTCTACCCCGAACCAGGTACCCACCACGAATATATCGATCACCAGTACACTCACCACCAACACCAGCAACGGCCGGCTGGGCTTGCGCAAACGCCACAATGCAAACAGACCGACGATGGTGATCGAGGCAAAAAATGCCGTGTTGCCCATCCGTGAGCGGGTCAACACCAGCGCAATCACCATCACCACCATGTAAATACGCAAGCGTGCCTTGGGCCCCAGTGACGCCTGTAGCAGCCTGCGCAAACGCTCACGGGCGTTCGACGCCGCGGTCAAATCCATTTGCGCCAGCAATAACCCCACCCCTGCCGACAGGGCCAGCACCAGTAAATTGGCATAGTGGTTGCGGTTGATAAAGGTACCGTGTGCATTTGCCCCGCCAGTCTGCCGGTACTCAAGAAAAGAAAACTCAACACCGCTCAAGGTTAAATAACTACCCAAAAGGGCCTGCAACAAACCCGCCAACACCAGCGTATACAACACCTGCATGGTCCGCCGGCTGGAACGCACCAAAACAATCGTCATGATCGCCAGCAGCAACAACCCGAGCGACAAAAGCAAAGCATCCAAAGTACCAAACCAATCCACTGTCCCCCAAACCACCTCTCCAGTAGGAGCCGCGCCCCGCGGTGAATGGCTAATCGACTCACCCCGGTAAAACAAAGGCAATAAAACCTGCACCCCAACCCAACCAACAAACACCCCCAAAACCCCAAGCACCCAGCGGGCCCTTTTCAAAGCCGCCGGCCAACGGGCCACACCAGTCGATAACCCAACCCCCCAGGCAAGCGTTATGCCAGCAATACCCGCAACCATCAAACTCCAAAAAATAGGCCGGTTGCTGCCAAGCGGCAGAGGCATCAAGAAAAGCAACAATAAATAAGCGCGAAACAGCCAACGCGTAAAATGAACATCACGCGCTATTGCCAGATTATTACTTTGGGGTGACATTGACAGAGAATAACTGATTCGGTTTAAGGGTTACTAGCTTGCGTAACACTTAGTAACAAAAAGCTCCCAGGCGTTGATAAAAGAAAATCGTCAGGCTGCGTGTTCGCTCGTAACTTCCCAACCAGGAAAAACTAAAACAGCAGGGTGACATTTGAGCATCCGTGCAAGTGTCTTGGCCCGCTCAACTCCAAGGTTTATGCGGTCATTTTCAATCGCAGAAATCGTTGATTGGGGAATACCTGTCAATTGAGCCAACTTATTCTGGCTCATACCCTGGAGCTCCCGAATAATTCGGACAGACTCCCCCACCGAAACGTCTATTCGCTTTTTGGCAGTTTGAAAATCGTTCATATCATCTCTTCCGATAATCGTGTGATGTTATGTCAAATACTTTCACTAGCACCCTGTTGGCTTCTACAACATAGATGAGTCGATACTTTAATCCAAGCCGTGAAGACCTACATCCCTTCCATCGACCGAGAAGTGCCTCGTCATTGAAACCTCGAATCTCTCTCAGACCCACAGGTCCGGATATAGAAACAATATCTTTCCATTTTTCATATCGCTTAAGAATCTCTAATGGCAGAGCACTAAATCGCCGATCAAGGCGTTTATGTTCCAGAATCTGCCACATACCAAATATAGTATATATACCATTTATGGTATAGACAAGGGAGTTGGGGTTTGCTGATTTTGCATCGTCTTGCTTATATATTCTATTTCTGCACCAACAAACGTAATAGTGGGCAATGCACGCTTTCTCTGTAAGAGATTATCGAAAAACCAATCCATCGCCCCCCAAACCACTTCTGCGGTTGGCTCTACTGTAGGAGAGGTTGTGGGAGAGACTGTGGGAGGGAGAAGGTGAGATCGGGTACCGGTCGAGAGGCTGGCCTGGGCCATCGGCGCAGCCGGTCGCGATTGCCCCCCAGGTAAGCCCAAAACAGCCAACGCGTGAAACGCACATCACGGGCTATGGCTATTTGATTGCGTAGTGGGGACATCGATTAAACCCGGGCCTACTGAAAAGCGCGCCCAAGAAAACGACGCTGCTTCCAGGCACGGTCTATCCATGCCAGGTAAGAAAAAGAAAGCGCCATGAAAGCATAAAACATGGCCCACTCCGGCCAGCCGCGCAGCTCGGCAAGTATTCCCACCAGGGCCATTAGCAGCGCCGCTGAAACCATCGCCAGCCAGGTCTGGCGCACCGAAAATCCGCTGCGTAAAAACAGGTGATGCAAATGCCGGCGGTCGGCACCAAAAATGGGGTCGCCAAGGCGTGCCCTGCGTGTCATCACGTAAATTGTATCCATCAGTGGCAAAGCGAATAACCAGATAGCAATGACCGGTGCATAAGCACGGCTGACGCCCGCGGTCGGATTATCCTGGCTAAGCGCGATCAAGTACCAGGCCAGCACAAAACCCAACCAGGAAGAACCGGAGTCGCCAAGAAACACATGGGCGTTTTCACGCCCTTTAAAACGGAAATTCAACAACAGGAATCCAAGCACGGCGGCACAAATGATCAGTAAAAGGTTGTGTTCTTCGACAAACCCGCCACGCCCGGCGAGAAAGGCAAGACCGGCGAGTGTGACAAGCGCAATTGACCCGGAAAGGCCATCCATGCCATCGATCATGTTAAAAGCGTTGATCACTCCCAGCGCACTGAATACCGTGATGGGCACGGCCAGTGGTCCAAGCCCCAACAGCCTTTCCCACAACAGGTTGCCAAAGTTATGTAACTCCACTCCACCTAACCAGACCATGCACAACAGGGCCAGAATCTGCAGCGCAAAGCGCAAGGGCACCTTGATATGCTGACGGTCATCAACGAGGCCGGTAACAAAAACGATCGCGGATGACCAACCCAGTACAACGGTGGCATCACTCCAGCCACCCACCCACATCATCACCGCAAACACTGCCAGGACGATGGCCGGCCCACCAGCCAGTGGAATACTGCCTTCATGCTGTTTACGCCAATCGGGTTCGTCGGCCCAGCCAAAACGGCGCGCCACTGGTGTGAGAACGAAGCAAAACAGCAACGTCAGCAACAAGGCCATCAGGGCATGAGCGCCCGGGTGTTCGAGTACTTCCATCATGTTCAGCTATATCTGCCCCTTTAAGTTATCGCCGGTTAAACTGTCACCCGACAATGCGCAATGCTAGCATCAGCATATCAGGTAGAACAATTTGAAAACATCGAAACGAAGCAAACCATTGTTAAATACTGAAAACCCATTGTGGAGTGCCCTGGCACAGGCCATTTCCGGGCAGGCCAGCTGCCTGCAAGCGTTCGACGAGCCGGAAATAATCAGCCTGGCCAGCTGCCATGGTGTGGATCTGCTGCTGCAGGCAAACATCCAGGCCGGCACCGTGACCGGTGTGGGCGAATCCTTAAGGGAAAAACTCAAGTCAGCCAACTACCCGCACGTGGCGCACGACATGATACTGAATGACGCCACCCGGAAACTGCTCGATCTGCTAGCGGAAAACCAGATCCCGGCCTTGTTGCTAAAAGGCACACCGGTGGCGCAGCTTTACTACCCGCAAAGCTACCTGAGGCCAAGATGTGATACCGATATTTACATCGATGAACAAGACCTGGAGCAAACCGCCGAGCTGTTATCCGCCAATAACTATGAGCTGAGCGGCCTCGGTACCCGCAAACATTCCTCCAAGCAATTTGTCGCCGCAATCGAATCTGTGCAGAAACACTTCCTGCACTTCGATATGCACTGGAAACTGAGCAACCGCGTGATGTTCAGGCGCACCATACCATTCAAAGAATGCCTCCAGTCCAGCCAACCCGTTACCGCCCTGGGCCCTAACGCGCATGCACTTTCAATCAACGACCTGATGATCCACGCCTGCATCCACCGCATCGCCCACGGCCGAAATACACAAAGCGACCGCCTGATCTGGTTATACGATATTCACCTTATGGCCGAAGCGATGAGCGAGGTGGAACTGAATGAGTTTCTGGATAAGGCGAGGCAAAAGACCATTGCCACGCTGTGTGCGGACGCACTGGAAACCTGTCAAACCATCTTCAACACCAACCTGCCTGACGATTTCTTGATCGAGCTAAAAGAGAATCACAAAAACGAACCCTCCGCCAAATTGATACATGCATCAAAACTAAGATGGGCCTGGGAGGACATGCAATCCCTGGACAGTATTCCCAAAAAGATCGCCTTCGCCCGGGAGTTACTGTTCGGTTAAGCAGATAAAGGCCAAACACGCACACCTAACAAGAACTTCCAGACTTAAAGCGAAAACTCTCAGCTACTCACTCAAGGCTTTTAGTACTGCCTTGGGTTCTTTCGCAACAACATTCAGCAGCACAAGAGCTGGACCGGTAGGCCTTCTATCGCCCCGCTCCCAATGACGCAATGTACTCACGCTTATACCAAAAGCTGATGCAAATTGATTTTGCGACATGCCCACTTTTGCGCGTATGTTCTTTACGTCCAATGGCTTGAATTTATGTACGATAGCTTTGCCTTTTTTGCCTTTTGAAAAAGCCAAAGCTTCGTCAAGCCCCTGCTTAATACTTTCAAAAGCCTTACTCATTTAAATCTCCATAGCTATTTCTCAGCCGCAACGCAATCGACGCCAATTGATTTCGTTCACCCTTGGAAATATTGGCCTTTTCGCCCTTACCAAATACCGTTAACAAAAATAGCGGCATACTTTTATTGTGGTAGTAATAAATAACCCTCACACCACGGCTTTTACCCTTGTCCTGTGCGGACCATCTCAATTTACGTATGCCACCAGCACCCCGAACAATCACTCCAGACTCGGGATGAGAAGCCAGGTAATTAACTATGCTTTGCCTTTCGATATGCCTGAATAACCTGTCTGACTTTCTCAAAAATTCAGGTAGCTCGACGATAGTTTGCATACCCTAGGAGTAATCCATTGGATTATACAACATATTCTCTAGCCATTTTCAGTTTGCCCATCAGAAGAGATACTATCTGTACCCGACCCTGAGAAAATATGGTCATTGATTCAGATGGTTGTAGGAAAATCGATATATGCCTCAAAACCAAGATGGGCCTGGCAAGACATGAAATCCCCGGACAGCACCCCCAAAAAAGCTGCCTTCGCCCGGGAGCTGCTATTTAAATAGCCCCACGCCCGTTGTACATCTAGCCTGTGGGTGTTCTACCTGTGGGAAGGAGAAGGTGAGACCGGGTGCCGGTCGAGAGGCTGGCCTGGGCCACCGGCAAAGCCGGTCGCGATCATCGCAGCCCGTTCATGAAATTCTGTATATATCTCTCCGATGGCCAATCTTAACCACCACGATTATCAATTTCTGATTCCTGACTTCATAGATGATCCGATACACACCCTGCCGAATACGATATTTCTCCTGCCCGGATAACTTTTCCACCCCGGGTGGGCGAGGATCAACTTTAAGGGCTTCAATATGTCTCAGAATTCTCGCCACATCTTTTACCGGAATTGACCGCAGATCTTTAGCAACTGACCGCTTTAATCTGACCTCATATTTTTCCATGAGCCTTCAGATCGTCCAGTAACTCTTCGTAAGTCATGGTGGGCTCATTTACCCTGTCAGCAAACGCAGCGAGATCCTCATGATCTTCCTGTAATAGGTTACGTACAGCCTCATTCACAAGATCCGAGACAGATCTGTGCGTATAGGCTGCCTTTAGCCGCAATGCCTGATGGACTTCTGGTTCGAAATAGACCGTGGACCGTTTTGATGAATCGTTCATGATTGTTCCTCCAGAAGACACTTTAACGCTAAGACGTTTTAACGTCAAACCGCCTTTATGCAAGCTCAAGCTATACCTGTGAGAGGGAGAAGGTGAGACCGGGTACCGGTCGAGAGGCTGGCCTGGACCATCGGCAAAGCCTGTGGGAGGGATCGGCAAAGCCGGTCGCGATTTCGCTCTTGTAGGAGCCGCGCCCCCGCGGCGAATCTAAACTAATAAATGTATCTAGACGCCTGGAACAGGCGATTCATCAAGGACTGATAAATTTGAGAAGATCAAACCAACCTGATCGTATTTCAACGCCGTGATACCGTCACTAAATGCAATATGCTCACCCGCATAGACCAGGTATGAACGAGTCATAACCGGGGATAGGGATGCATTTTTTTTCAGCCCCTTAATCAAGGCAGTTTGATAGGTCGAACTTGATTTGACTTCAATGAGCGTTAGTTCTCTGCCATCCTGGTAGAGGATATCCACCTCGTTACCATTGCTGTCCCGGTAAAAATAAAGATTAGCCAATCGGCCCTGGTTGGATCGGGTTTTCAGGCATTCAATCACCACCAGGTTTTCAAACATTTGCCCCACCAGAGGGTCTCTTGCAACCTGGCTGGGTTTTTCAATGCCCAATAAATACGCCAGTAAACCCGTATCAATAAAATAATACTTGGGTGACTTGACAACACGTTTACCGAAATTTTCAAAGTAAGGCGGCAGCTTATAGATCACAAATGACACTTCCAGAATAGAGAGCCAGTGTTTGATGGTTTTTGCGCTCACCCCCACCGCATTTGCCAGCGAGGAGTAATCCATCAATTGGCCTACCCTGCCCGCCAATAATTTCATAAATTTTTCAAACAGGGTGAAATCCTTAAGATTAATCAGCTGCCTGACATCACGCTCAACATAAGTCTGGTAATAATTTGAATACGCTTGCGTTGGTCGCTGTTGCTGGTCGTAAATTCGGGGTAGAAACCCCTGGTAAATATAGTCTTGCGCCTGATCAAAAGTGATACCAGCATCAGCCAGTTCTGCAATCGAAAAAGGCAGCAAATTTAAGATACTGGTTCTGCCCGCCAGGGACTGGGTAATCGCCTCTCGCAACGCCAGTTGATGGGAACCTGTCAGCACAAACTGCCCATTGCTTTTTTTGTCATCGACAATGATTTGTATATAACTTAGCAGTTCTGGCACTCTTTGGATTTCATCAAGAATGACATTGGTCTTGAATTGCGCCAGAAATCCCTTAGGGTCATCCATGGCAAATTGACGTGTCTCAGGATTTTCCAGATTGGCATAATCATAGGTATCCAGCGCCCCCCTCGCCAGGGTGGTCTTACCCGCTTGCCTCGGGCCCAGTAGCGTCACCACCGGATATTCCTTCAACAGCTTACGCAGCTCAGTTTCTATATGTCGCTTAATCATTTAATAAGGTTATATTATGCAATATAGATGTTCAAGTCCTATATTGCATATATTAAGGTTGGAATCTAAAGGGAATTTACTAACTAAGAAGGGACTGGTAAACAGCCAGGGTCTTGCGGATAACAATTTCACTGGTAAAATCTTGCAGGATAATTTCACGGCCCTTTTCCCCCATTGCCTTGCGCAACGAGGCATCCCGGCAAAGCTTCAATAGCGCCTTGCTGAGCTCTACCGAATCCTTGACTGAAACCAGGTAACCGTTTTCGCCATCCTCGACTACGCCCCTGCAACCCGGGATATCCGTGGCCACGATGGGTAAGGCGCAGGAAGCGGCCTCCAAGAGTATTTTGGGTGTGCCCTCGCGGTAGGAAGGCAAAGCCACGATATCCGATCCATGCAACAAGGGCAGCATATCGTCAACATGCCCAAACAGCTTCACCCAGGGCTGCTTGCCCATCATTTGCAAATCATGGTCTGTCAGGGAC
>CALJWY010000007.1 GCA_937974465.1 uncultured Lysobacterales bacterium
AGATTTCGTTCATTTTCAGTCAGTCACCGATGCTGAACTGGTTGCGGTCGATCCGGATGTGATTCGAAAATTTCTCACCGCTCTTACCAAAAACCACACATTCGATCCAGTTACCGCCACACTCGATGCCTTGGTTAACGACGGACGACTTGGACTGATTAGTGATGCTCAACTGCTTACGCAGCTTTCGGGCTGGCGACGGAGCTTGGATAACATTGAAGATATCAGTTTCGAACTTCGTGCTGAATCTGTACGGGTGCGAAGAGCAATGGAGCGACACGGTGGCCCCTTTATCCGATGGCAGCGCAGTATGAATGATCTCGAGGTTCTCTCAAGGGCTGATGGTGAGACACTGGCAAACTTACGGCGGGACGTAGAATTCATGGGCACTGCCAGGTCACATCAATATGCACTTTCAGCCTACCTTTATCAGTTGCACAGGTTGGCCGAGACTGTTGACTCAATTGTCACATTGCTCGCACCAGTCGATAGTTAAACTACAAAGTTCACTCCTGGCCGGGTTGCAAGAAACCCGTCATTTATAACGGGTTTCTTGTTGCCCTGATGTTAACTTACTCGCGGGATCCTATCGGTACCATCAAGTGTGCGTAGGGTGTTCCCTTCCACATGACATACGGACCACCGTTGTGCGGGTCCGTGGGAAAACTCTCCAGCAACTCCGGCGGGACAAGTATCATCAGGTGCGCTCCTTCTCTTATCCACTCGTTGTCGGCAGTCGGTCCCTCGGCATAAGGATCAATATTACTGGCACCGCCGTCACCGGCCAGCATGTAGGAAATTCCGAGTGTATCGGCCACATATTCCTTTTTGTTCGACCAGGCGTCGGCCCATTCCATCCATTCACTGTCCATGCACATTGGAGAGTTGGCGCTCAGGTTCGCCGGGGTTGGAAAGCATGTATACCCATTAGATCCTTCACGTAATACATTGCCTTCCCAGTCAACCACAGTCGCATCCTTTGCCATCCCGGGCCAGGCGGCGCTCAGGGCATCCTCCATGGTTTCTGATGTGTCACCCGCTATGCCTGTTATTGGAAAAGTGACGAGTGCAGCGATCAAAACACCTGTTCCTAAAAGCCAATTAACACGTGTATTTCTATTCACTTGAAGTCTCCTCGGGGTAGTTCCATTTTTGTGGACCAGTACCTTCGAGTATAGGTCAGGCATACCTGGCCTGCCGTCAGGCCGGTTAAAGTCTCCATCAATGGGGTGTTTGCTGTTGGCCGAAAGCGGCCGATCATTGCAACAACATTTAATATTGGGGCTCTTCGTGAAAGGCGGTCATTCGATTGGCTTGAATGATGCTTGAATACAGTGGAGATGGTGCACGCATTATTCAGCGCACCTTCGAGGGGTATCTTTGGCGAGAGGGGGAGACATCCCCCCCTTTTTCTTTCTTATAACGCGCTTTATTTAAATCGCGATTTTTTCTTTCTTCTCAACCCGGGCGTAGTCGAACAGGCCGGCCTCATCATAAATAACGCGGTCTTCATAGTCGTCAAACCAGATTGCGTCCGGATTGCGGCCGACGATGCAGACCTTGCCGCGATCAGGTGCGTCGAGTGCGTTGCGCAGGATCTTGAAGATCAGAACACCGTTCTCTGTTCCAGGAACACCGGGGATCGGTTCATTGGTGACGGCTGCAACCTCTGTCTTGCCCTTGTAGTGGGTGATCGAGAGGCGGGCGTGTGTTTCCGTGCCGGAAAGACCTTTCTGGGAATCGTTCAGGGTTTTCCAGGCAGTTTCGATCGGAACATTGAAGGCCTTGTAGGCAACAATATCCCGTCCGCAGAAGAAATAGTGATTGCCGACACCAACACGGTACAGGGCGCGTTGCATCACACGCAGTGCATCGGAGTCATCATTAATGCCCTTGATGATGGGTGCCTGGTTTTCAACATTTATCCAGCCTCGCGAGACCAATGCATCCATCGCCTGGCGGGTGTCGTCATGCCACTTCAAAGAA
This sequence comes from uncultured Lysobacterales bacterium, assembly GCA_937974465.1. Classification (GTDB taxonomy): domain Bacteria; phylum Pseudomonadota; class Gammaproteobacteria; order Xanthomonadales; family SZUA-36; genus SZUA-36. Next base: position 1,987 of record CALJWY010000007.1, read on the forward strand.
CCATTCGGATTCGTGAGGTATTCGCCATCGGCGCCCCTGAGCAGGAACTCGTCCGGGTGATTGAAATGAATCATGACCCTGAAACCGACATGCGGATAGGCCTCATGGAAATTGTCCAGCATCGCCAGGAAGGTTTCGTCAAAACGTTTCGGGTGGAAGGACATTTCCTTGGTGCCCAGGCGGATGGCTTCAACGCCTGACTCGGCAAGGGCGGCCATCCAGGCACCGATCTTGCGGTTGGGCAACACCATCGGGTCGCCGCCTGACAGCAGGACTTCCCTGAGCTTCTCGCGGCCTGTTTTCGGATGCCGGCCACCATTCGCGGCAACCGTCTCGTTGTGTGCGCGGACGTAATCGGTCACCTCGTTGATCTTGGCAAGCCCCTTCTTGGCGACGGTGCCGTCCTGGCGCTCAATGTCTTTCTGACTGATCAGTTCTTCGCGATAGCAGAAACGGCAATGTGCGGAGCAGGTGGAAACAACGTACAGCAGCCCCATTTCATATTTGTGCAGCAGGCCCTCCACCGGGGCAAAGTCCATCTGGTGGCCCGGGTCTTCTGAACCCATCAGGTTGAGGGTTTCATCCGGGTTGGCCTTGATGATTCTTTGCAGTGGCTTGCTGGTGCGGGCCATTTCAAAGAAGTGCCTGGTCATCTTGACCGGCATACGCGCCTCGACATCACGTTCTGTGCCGTGCAGCTTCGACAGGATCGTGAGTTCATCAGGGGAATAGAAACTCTTGATATCTTCCGGCGCCTTGTCCTGGAAGAAGGGCTTCAGACCATTGGTGATTTCACGGTCATATTTGGGGTTTTCAATCGTATCCAGAAAGGCCTGTTCTCTTTCTGCCGGAACATATTTACCTGTAGCTGCCACTTCACACCTCTTGATTTGTCATACGGTTTGTTATGTTAATGTAACACATTGAACGCTTAATGTGTAATAATGTAACATGATGAACATCGTGAAATCACCCGTTTCAATGTCGGATCTTGTCGCTGCCGTCAACAGTGAATTGACCCCGGCAGAACGCCTGATTGCAGAGGAGGTACTGGCTGAACCGACCTTGCTGGCCTTTGGTACCGTTTCTGACCTGGCAAACCGCGTTGGCACCTCCCGGCCTACCATTGTCCGTTTTGCCAACAAGCTCGGGTTCAAGGGCTATACGCAGTTGCAACGGCAGGTGCGCAGTGTCTTATCCCATCGCCTGGCGCGACCCAGTGAGCGCATCAGGCATGATGATCCAAAAGCCCAGCCAGTCAGGACAGCCACCAACCGGGCCATCAACGCGGTTTTTGATACGGTCAAGAGCAAACGGTTTGAGATGCTCATAAAACCTATTGTGCAGGCGCACAAGGTATGGGTGCTCTCCGGAGAGACCTCACAGGCTGGCGCGATAGCTTTTCATAGTGGATTGTCGATGGTTCGACCGGATGTATACCTGCTCCAGGCTCACTCCATGAGTACCGATCTCAGCGGCGCAGGGCCGGGGGATGCGGCAGTCATATTTGACTTTTTCCGTTACCGGCGACAGGTCGCGGAAGCAGCCCGCATTCTTGCCGATGCGGGTGTAACGATAATTGCGATAACCGATAGCCCCTTGTCGCCGTTGGCCGAGTTAACGGATACCTGGTGCGAGATCGAAGTGCCTGCAATTGGTCCTTTTGACAGCTCGATACCTGTTGTGGCCATTGCCGAGTTGCTCGTATCGAAGGTTGCAAGGGATCTTCAGCAGGAAGCAACGGCCCGTATAGATCGAATAGAAGCGCTGTGGGAAGAAACAGAAATATTTCTCTAACCAGATTCTCCAGGAGGAGTGCAAAGTGATTAACAAGCAGTATTCATCCGTTTCGGCAGCCATTACAGATATTCCGGATGGTGCGACGGTGATGATTGGCGGCTTTGGCGCATCAGGCAGTCCGATCGAATTGATCCACGCCCTGATTGATCACGGCGCAAAGGATCTCACGGTCATCAATAACAATACCGGCAACGGTGAAGTGGGCCTCGCCGCGCTGATCGGCAACCGGCAGGTCAGGAAAATGATCTGTTCTTTCCCCCGCTCCAGCCAGTCCAAGGTATTTCCGGAGTTATATCAAGCCGGAAAAATCGAGCTGGAGTTGGTCCCGCAGGGTACTTTGGCCGAGCGCATCCGGGCAGCGGGCGCGGGCATACCGGCTTTCTACACCCCAACCACGGTTGGCACTGTACTGGCGGAAGGCAAGGAGTCGCGAGAGTTCGACGGCCGGGAATACGTGATGGAAGCGTGGCTGCCGGCGGATTTCGCACTGGTCAAATGTGAGATTGCAGACCCATTGGGCAACCTGGTCTATAACAAGACCGCGCGCAACTTCAATCCCCTGATGTGTATGGCGGCCACCACTACCATCGTGCAAACAAAAAGGCTTGTTGCTGCCGGTGATATTGATCCGGAAGTGGTTATTACACCCGGAATATTTGTCAATCGTGTGGTTGAGGTTCCGAAGCCTGTCCATGAAGATACGCTGATCGCAGCCGGGAGGAGTTACCCATGAGCACCGGATGGACAAGAGAACAGATGGCTGCCAGGGCAGCACAGGACATCCCCAACGGTTCCTATGTCAATCTCGGCATTGGTATCCCGGAACTGGTCGCCCGGTTTGTGCCGGAAGGCCGTGAATTTATTTATCACACCGAAAATGGAATGCTGGGTATGGGGCCGCCACCGGCAGAAGAAGAGCGCGACCTGGACCTGATGAACGCCGGTAAGAAATACGTAACGGCCGTGCCTGGTGCCGCTTATTTTCACCATGCGGACAGTTTCAGCATGATTCGCGGCGGGCATATAGATGTCTGTGTGCTGGGCACCATGCAAGTGGCTGCCAACGGGGATATTGCCAATTGGTCGACCGGCGCACCCGGCGCAATACCTGCCGTGGGTGGCGCCATGGACCTGGTGCAGGGTGTGAAGAAAATTTACGTGATAACCCAGCACACCACCAAGACCGGAGAAGCAAAACTGGTTGAACGCTGCAGCTATCCGTTAACGGGTCCGGGAGTTGTCTCCCGAATTTATACAGACCTTGCGGTGGTTGACGTCACAGCCGATGGTTTCAAGGTGGTTGAGCTGGCGCCAGGGATTTCTTTCGCAGAGGTTGAACAGAAAACCGGCACAAAAATTTTGCCGCCGGAGTAGCAATCTGGAATGAAGGCCCGGAAAAAATAATAATAGCCCTGAACAATAACAAGGATATTGCAATGACTGACGTTTATATTTGTGATGGTATCCGCACACCGGTTGGACGCTACGGTGGAGGCCTTTCTTCAATCCGGGCCGATGACCTGGCTGCCATTCCCCTAAAGGCCCTGATGGAGCGAAATGCATCAGCTGATTGGGCGGCCCTGGACGACATCCTGCTGGGTTGCGCCAACCAGGCCGGTGAAGATAACCGCAACGTCGCCCGCATGAGCGGTTTGCTGGCCGGCTTACCGCTGGAAGCACCGGGGTGCACGATCAACCGCTTGTGCGGATCCGGAATGAACGCCGTGGGTACTGCCGCCAATGCCATCAAGGCCGGTGAAGGCGAACTGATGATAGCCGGTGGGGTGGAAAGCATGTCACGTGCACCGTTTGTCATTGGCAAGGCTGAAAGTGCATACGGGCGCACCCCAACGATGTATGACACCACCATGGGATGGCGATTCATCAACAAAAAGCTGGATGCACAATACGGCACCGATCCCATGCCAAAAACGGCTGAAAACCTGGCCGAAGAGTTTGCCATCAGCCGCGAGGACCAGGATCAGTTTGCTTTCTGGAGCCAGGCAAAGACAGCAGCAGCCCAGCAGGATGGCCGGCTGGCTGGTGAGATTTGTCCGGTCAGTGTCCCGCAGCGGCGCAAGGATCCGATCCTGGTCGACCGCGACGAGCACCCACGCCAATCCCCGCTGGAAAAACTGGCGCAGCTCAAACCGCTGTTCCCCGGAGGTACGATCACAGCAGGTAATGCGTCCGGAATCAACGATGGAGCCGCGGCGTTATTACTGGCTTCCGAAGCGGGCGCCAAACGCCACGGATTGAAGCCAGGGGCAAAAATTCTGGGTATGGCGGTTGCCGGCGTGCCGCCGAGAACAATGGGTATCGGACCAGTGCCGGCAACCCAAAAACTTCTGCAACGTCTGGGCCTGGGCCTGGATGACTTCGACGTGCTGGAGTTAAACGAAGCTTTTTCTGCCCAGGCCCTGGCCTGTACACGGCAGTTGGGCCTGGCCGATGACGACCCGAGGATCAACACCCGTGGGGGTGCGATCGCATTGGGTCACCCGTTGGGGATGAGTGGTGCACGCCTGGTGCTGACCGCTTATGACCAGTTGCAACATGGCGGTGGGAAGCTGGCACTATGCACAATGTGCATCGGTGTTGGGCAGGGCATCGCTATTGCTATCGAAGTACAGTAGCAGGAGGGAAACATGGAAGCCCTGAAGCAAGCCATAAAAGACACCCGTGCGCGGTACAAAAAAGCCAGTCCACAGAGCATGGCCGCAGATAAGTTTGCAGCAAAACACATGCCCGGCGGCAATACACGCTCAGTTTTGCATTTTGACCCCTACCCGCTGACCATGGTCGAAGGCCGGGGTGCCGAGGTGGTTGACCTGGATGGTAACCATTACGTGGATTTTGTGGGTGAGTATTCCGCAGGCCTTTTTGGGCATTCGGACGAAACCATCAAGACGGCCATCCACGAAGCCCTGGAAGTGGGTACCGGCATGGGTGCGCCGACATCTTACGAGAGAACGCTGGCAGCCTTGTTGTGCAAACGTTTTGCATCGCTCGAAAAGGTCCGGTTTTGCAACTCGGGCACCGAAGCCAACCTGATGGCGATTGCGACCGCCCTGGTTTATACCGGTCGCAAGAAGATCCTGGTTTTTAACGGGTCCTACCACGGTGGGGTCATTAATTTCCCCAACGGTGGCTCGGTTTTAAATGTGCCGTATGACTTTGTACTGGCCGACTACAACGATGTGGAAGGCACAACCGCGCTGATTCGCCAGCTCGGCGACGAACTGGCTGCCGTCCTGGTTGAGCCCATTTTGGGGGCCGGCGGCAATATACCTGCAAGTTATGCGTTTCTGAAAATGCTGCGTCGGGAAACCCGTAAAGCCGATGCCCTGCTGATTTTTGACGAGGTCAAAACCGCGCGGATCGGGGCAGCCGGTATGCAGGGTTTGCGGCGTATAACGCCCGACCTGATGTCGCTGGGAAAATTTGTTGGTGGCGGTCTCCCAACCGGTGTTTTTGGCGGTAGAACCAGGCTGATGAAACATTACAACCCCAAGCTGCCAGGCAGTTGGAATCACGCCGGAACATTCAACAACAATGTTTGTTCAATGGCGGCCGGTTCTGTGGGCCTGGGTAAGATCTACACCCAGGAGCGTGCAGCAGCGTTTTTTGATTGGAGTGAAGCTTTTCGCCTGTCTCTGAACGACATTTTCGCGGCTCGTGACATACCTATGTATGCCAATGGAATGGGCTCCATTATTGCCATTCACTTTTCGAAAGAGGTGACGAAGGTCCCGTCAGACATCACTGCGGGCTGCCAGTCGTTGCGTCCATTGCTGCACATGGAAATGCTGTTGGAAGGCATCCTGATCTGCAAACGCGGCGACCTGTTTCTGTCACTGCCCATGACGGACGATCACCTGTCAAAAGTGCGGCTTGCGTTTGAAAAGTTCATCGATCGGCATGGCTCGCTGATCAAACAGGTGCTGGCCGGGTAAGGGCTGGGGCCCTTACCACGGCCGGCATCACCGGCTATTTCTGCTCGCACCAATTGCAGATTACATTGACCCAGTCTTCGTGGTCATTCAGACAGGGGATCAGTGTCAGGGATTCGCCACCCGCCTGCTCGAATATCTCTGCGCCCTCCATGGCAATTTCTTCAAGGGTTTCAAGACAGTCGGTGACAAATGCCGGGCACATGACCAACAGGTTCCTGACGCCATCCCCGGCCAGTTTTTCCAGTGTGTTGACGGTGCTGGGTTCGAGCCACTTTGCCTTGCCCAGCCTGGACTGAAACGCCACTGAATACTGTTCTGGCTGCAGGCCTGTTTTCTCGACAAAACATTCGGTCGTGCGAAATACCTGGTGCCGGTAACAGCTTACATGCGCATCTGAGGCTACCTGGCAGCAATCGGCTGACTTCAAACAGTGACCTCCTGTCGGATCGGCCTTGGTCAGATGCGATTCGGGTAAACCGTGGTAGCTGAACAGGACGTGGTCAAAGTTATTATCTTCATTGATCCAGGGCCTGGTGCTGGCAACCAGCGCATTGATGTAATCATCGCGCTGATAAAAAGGCTCGAACACGTTCAGCCTGATGTCCAGCCCGTGCTTGTCGATGACCCGCTGTGCCTCAACAATCGAGGTCTTCACCGTGCTGTCCGCAAAATGCGGGTACAACGGTATAAACAGGACCTCGTCCACCCCATCAATATTCGCCAGCTTGAGCAACTCTGATTCGATGGAAGGATTGCCATAGCGCATCGACATGGCAACCGGTACAGCGGTTTTTTTCTGAATGGCGCTTAACAGGCGTTGCGATAACACGACAAGCGGTGAACCTTCATCTGTCCAGACACTCCGGTAGGCTTCAGCGGAAGCCTTTGGACGCAGTGGCAATACAAAAAGGCTGACAATCATGCGCCGCAATAGCCAGGGAAGCTGGATGACATAGGGGTCCATCAGGAACTGGTTAAGGTAACTTCTGACTGCGGGTGTATCGGGCTTGTCGGGCGAGCCCAGGTTAGCCAAAAGTACTGCTCTGTTGTTCATAAATATTAGCCTTGCTCTGTTGTTCTGAAGTCTTCGGTTACCACGCCTGCTTCCAGGATCTCCCGGTCATGGTTGAGTTCCCGCCAGGTTTCGCGTAACGCTGCAGCGTACCAATCGCGCATCGTTTCAAGGTCCAGCAGGCGCTGCGCGTAGCCGTTGGCCATATCACCGAGGCGAAGACCAAAGGTCTGGATTCGGAAGGCCACGGGAGCGAAGAATGCATCGACAGCGCAAAACGCTTCACCCGCTAAAAAAGGCCCGCCAAAACGCTGCAGGCCCTCGGTCCACAACTCATCGATTCGGTTAAGGTCGTGTTGAAGCGCAGGTGATATTGAATTCAGTTGCACCCTGACACCGCAACTCATCGGGCAGTCATTACGCAGCGACGAGAAACCTGCATGCATTTCTGCGGCAGCGCAACGCGCCCAGGTACGTGCCTCAATATCTTCCGGCCAAATCCCGCCATGTTGCTCGGCCAGGTATTCAACAATCGCCAGTGACTCCCAGACAACCCTGTCGCCATCATGCAGACATGGCACGCAGCCATTGGGGCTGAAGGAGCGGTAGGTATCCCAACAGGAGCCTTCCGCGAGTGGCCTGGTTTGCTCTTCAAAAGGGATGTTTAGCTCCCGCATCAAGACCCAGGGCCGCAGAGACCAGGAAGAATAATTCTTGTTGGCAATATAAAGAGTGGTCATCCACTGTTCCATCAAATTCAGGCTGAAGATATTCGCCAATGAATGGTAGTGGATAATGGTCCGCGGTTCACCTCAAAAATGGCACAGCGCTGGCCAGTGTGGATCAGGAAGGTAAACACGAGATGAT
>CALJWY010000008.1 GCA_937974465.1 uncultured Lysobacterales bacterium
TGTTTGAGGGTAATAACAGCCTGTGGCAAAAACAACTCCATGAACGGTTGCCACCATGCTGGCGTAATTGGTTGCTGCGCGCCACCATGACCGGATCGTTTGGCGGCGCGAAGGGTAGTTTGTCGATAATCACCAGCGAAAGCGCCTCACCCATGACATCGACACCACCCCAGAAACTGGCCGAACCCAACAGGATCCCATCGCCGGAATTCCGGAATGCGTCCAACAGCATGCTGCGCGGCATTTCACCTTGTACAAACAGGGGGTGGTCAATTTTCCCCGCCAGCAACTCGGCTGCCTGCCTGAGTGCCCGATGCGAGGTAAACAGCATGAACGCGCGCCCTTTACTGGCTTCCAGAACGGGTACAACCTGGTCCAGCAGGGCAGCAACAAATGCAGGTTCACGTGGCTCAGGCAAACTCGAAGGCAACCAGAGCAGCGCATTATTTTCGTAATCAAATGGTGAATCCAGGTTCAGTGTATCGGCATCTGTTAATCCCAATGCCTGGGTAAAGTGACTGAAACCACCATTCACGGATAATGTTGCTGAGGTGAATACCCAGGCCGCATCAATCTGCTCACAAAACCCGGCGAACATGGTTGAGATATCCAACGGTGTGGTGTTAATTGATACGCCTTTACCGCGCCGTTCGAACCAACGTACTTCCGAATCTGACACGGGCCGGTCGAGATGATCGAAATGGGCCTGGATCTCGGCCAGCCGTTGCGAGCAGGCATCCAATCCCCTGCTGGCACCCTGGAGAGAGTCAGTTACCGGTTTCAGACCTGCAACCGCAGCATCGAGTGCCTGCAGTGCGTCCCTGACCTCCGGGCGGCCCAACATGTCATCCCAGGTGCCACGTTCTTCGAGGCCATCATGACAGGCTAACTGAAATTCCTTAATGACCTGGCGGCAATGAGCCACCTGGTCACGCACGGTTGCGGCGCCGCCACTGGTTTCTGAGGCCTCGGCGAGTAAATCCCGGCACAGATCGGAAATCTGCTTGGTGGACAATGCACTACTGAAGAACTGTGATGCCGTTTCCGGTGCATGGTGTGCTTCATCGACGATAAACACCGATGCACCGGGTAAGACCTCACCAAATCCACCGTGCTTGATGGCCATATCTGCAAATAGAAGATGGTGATTAACCACCACGACGTCTGCGTCCTGCGCCTCCCGGCGCGCCCGGGCCACGAAACAGGCTTCAAAATCAGGACAGTCCGAACCGAGGCAATTGTCGGTGGTAGATGTGACCAGAGGCCACAGATCGCTGTCTTCGGCAATTACCGACGACAGGGATAAATCACCGTCTTCGGTTAGTGGCACCCATTGCTTGATGGCTTCGAGTTCAGACACTGAATCCCGGGAGGGCAACCTGCCATCTTTACGGGCCTGGTCCATCCGGTACAGACACAGGTAATTTGCCCGGCCCTTGAGCAAGGCGGTTGTCAGCGTGCTGCCAAGCGCCTTTTTCACCACCGGAAGATCGCGAAAATACAATTGGTCCTGGAGTGTCTTGGTGCCGGTAGAAATGATGGTACGTTCTTTGCCCTTGAGTACCGGGACAAGGTAGGAGAGGGTTTTTCCGATACCGGTTCCAGCCTCCGCCACCAGTGTGCCACCTGTTGAGATTGTTTTCTCAATGGCCCCGGCCAATTGCAACTGCTCCTGACGCGGCGCGAAACCGGGGAGCACCGATTCAAACGGTCCTCCGGTATCAAGTAGCTGTTCGCTAGTCCGCATATTGCACCAGTACGCCTGAACCTGGCGCAGGACAGGTGCATCTGGACACCGGATTGGACTGAGGGACATAGCCATGTCTGGAGGGAAGACCAAGCCCGGTTGTATATGAACCAGCCAGGGCTGGGACAGGAATCGAGCCAGGTACAAAGTGCAACATAGGGTTTATTAATAAAAATGCCATGGGTTAAAAAGAGGCTCGATGACGGCCGGTGCAACATATGGCCTTGAAAGCGATTGCATAGCCGTCACCCTGATTCACTGAAACAAGGAATCTGCAAGCCACTACAAACCCTTTGGTTTGGTATTCATACATTGGGCTGCACGCTTCTCTGCATTCCTGGCGCCAGCGGAATCATCGAGGTGATCCCTGGCGACACTGATGGTGCGCCAGTTGCGGCTGCAAATCTCCCCTACCCTGGGACCAATATCGTAGGACTTGGTCGCAAAATTAAGGGCCTGGTGATAGTCCTCTTTCTGCAGTTTAATTTCTGCCATATGTTGCAATAGCTGCGGATCCCGGGGCTGAATACGCAAGGCCCGTTCAATGTAGCCGCCAGCCTTATCCAGTTGACCAACCTGCTCGGCACTTTGGGCCTGGGCCGTCAATTGTTTGACTGCGGGATTTTGCAGCGAATACACCTGTACGCCTTCGCTATCCTCGCTGGCAGGCTCCCGTACGCGGGTCTCTACTTCCCTGTCTTCAACCGGTGCTGGCGTTTGACTGCTGCACGCGGCCAGGGTCAACAATACCAGTACGGCAAACCATCTAATCCTTACCTTCAAACCACTTTCTCCATAATGATTTTTTATCTTTTCGATCCAATTTTTCCAGGCAAGCCGTTCTGCTTGTCGGTTCACTTCCCTTGATAAACGGGATGTGCACTGCCCCAGGACAACCTGGACCGGTCAATGCCTGTTGTTGAATGTCAACCCAGGTAAAACCGGCACCTTCCGGCATGTGTAACTCAACTGCCTCTATCGGCAATTGGCGGAACAATTCCGCCCATATCCGCATAGCCGCATTCCCTCCGGTCACGCCCGCGGGACGGTTGTCATCCAGCCCGACCCAGGAAACACCCACGCGGTTGCGTGTATATCCGACAAACCAACTGTCACGACGTTCATTGGTGGTGCCTGTCTTGCCCGCCACCAGCACATCATTACCCAGCAGATTGTGCAGATTACGCGCCGTACCCTGTTCCACCACCCTGGTCAGGGCAAAATTTAAAACCGCAACTGCCTCACGCTGATCCAGCGGCATCAATCGCAGCGGATAACGACTCAATAACTCGCCGTGCGGGGTTAGAACCGATGTAACCGAGCGCAGCGGCGAACTGAATCCGCCGGCCGCGATTGACTGATACATCTGTGTTACTTCAACGGGTGTTAACTCCACCGCACCCAGCAAGGTTGCCGGCACAGGCTGGACCTCGGCATCGACACCCAACTGCCTGATCTTACGAACCAGGTTAGCGGCACCAACCTTTAGCCCAACCTTTACCGTGGCCTGATTATACGAGTGAATCAATGCATCCATAAGGGGCAATTCCCCATGGGACTTGTGATCATAGTTATCCGGTGACCAGATACTGCCATCAGGTTGGCGCAGAGCGACCGGCTCATCCATAACAGGGGTAATGAGGTTATAGTCATCGGCATGCTCAAGGGCTGACAGGTATACCAGCGGCTTGATAACTGAGCCAATTTGCCTGCGGGCATCGAGGGCGCGATTAAAGCCATTGCGGCCGGGGTTGCGGTCTCCAACCAGGGCGCGTATTTCACCACTGGTTACATCGGCCAGCACCAGGGCGGACTGCAAATCAGGCGGCAATCCACGTTGCTGTAGTCGTTGCAGGCCGCCGCTCACCGCCCGCTGGGCATACTCCTGCTCGGAGGGCGCCAGGGTTGTGAAAATCCTCAGGCCCTCGTTGCTTAAATCAGATGCACGGTAATCGCGTTTGAGCTGGCGCCTGACCAGGTCAAGAAATGCCGGGTAACGACTGCCTCCGGATCGCGCCCTTTCGGTCACTCCCAAGGGCAGGCTCTTGGCCGCCTCGGCTTCCGTCTCTCTCATCAGGTCGGTTGCAGCGAAAATATCCAGTACCTGGTTGCGCCTGTCCAACGCGCGTTGCGGATTGCGGCGCGGGTTATACAAAGATGCGCCGCGTACGATCCCGATCAGCAGAGCAATATGCTGGGGCTCCAGTTCCTCAAGTGAACGGTCAAAATAGTACTCACTTGCCCTGCCAAAACCGTGGATTGCATGTTTTCCCTGCTGCCCGAGGAATATCTCATTGATGTAGGCCTCAAGAATTTGCGCCTTGTCGTAATGCAACTCAAGCAGCACGGCCATCATCGCCTCGTTAAGCTTGCGGACCAGGGTTCTCTCACTGGTCAGAAAATAGTTCTTAACCAGCTGCTGGGTAAGCGTACTTCCACCCTGTACGGCTCTGCCTGCCTTGATATTGGCCACGAAGGCACGGGCAATACTGCGCAATGCCACCCCATGGTGGTGTTTGAATTGTCGATCCTCGACCGCCTGCAAGCCGGTTACCAGCAGCTCGGGAGCATTCTCAAGGGCAACCAGGGTGCGGTCTTCATCATGCAATGGATAGATCGAGGCAATCTCTGCCGGATCCAGGCGCAGCACGCCGGGATCTTCACCCGCCGGTATGGTTGCAAGGTTGTTTATAACACCGCTCTGCAAGCGGAAACGGAATCGCGTGGCCGGTTCTGCACCGTCATCAAACTGAAATGCACGCCGATTAACCTCAAAACTGTCGCCTTTGCCGGAAAAACTCCCGGGCTCAGCGGCTTGATTCGTCTGCCGATAACCAGCTGCGTTCAGCTCGGCCAGCAGGGTATCCCGGGACATGGGCTTTTCGTTGTAGATGCTGAGCGGACGGGCATACACACGGCTGGGCACATCCCAAAGACGACCCTCGAACTCATCGCGCACCTGTAAATCAAGCCAGATCGTCCAGGGGATGGCCAGACCGATTGCAAGCCCGACAAGCAGCATAGACAGGCGGAATAATTTGCGCCACAAGCCGCGCTTTTTGGTAGCGGTTTTACCCGCTGCCGTCTTACGCCGAACCGGCTTGCGCTTTTTTGCCTTTGCAGCCATCTAAACCCTGAGAGTGAATACCATGTGACATCAACCCGATCATTATCCATAATGCCCGCGATTTGTCTTGGTATAATCCAAGAGTTAGGTATAAATTCGATATTTTCAACGCAAGCCTGGCCGTCAACTAACAATCGTATTCGTGGCATACAACACATGACAAAGAAGAAAACACCCGATATGCCATTAGAAAAGCCGGTTATCTATGTGCACGCCAAAGGCCATAGCCCGGTCAGCCGGGCCCAAATAAAATCGCTATCTGAATTGGGATTACCCGTACTGAGCCGACTGCAGGTTGACGGCGCGGTTCAGACAAAAAACGGTTATGACCAGGCGCTTGCCCTACTGGCTGAACTGGCCAAGAAATTCCCCGGCAGACCGGTTATTTTTCTGCGCGCCGGAATACTGCCATCCGCAAAACTGCTTGAGCAGTTAACCTTATTGTTGCAGCGAGCCGAGGGCCCGGTAGCTTTCAGCGTGCTTTCCAACGCCGTGGCTGCGGTCAATCCGTTTGCCGGCGTGGAAAAACCGCCTAAAAAAACAGACTACAAACTCGAGGACCTGGTGAGTTTATTGGCACCGGGACAAATACATGAGCTGGCTGAATGGGTGGACCACTTTGTACTGATTTCTGCGGCTGCAGTCGAACTGATGACCGGCAAAGCCGATCAACGGTCGCTCATGCAACAGTTGTCTGCCATTGGTGGAAAGCTGCAACTGCCGGACTACCTGTTTATAGAAGACCCTGGCAAAGCGGCTTTTGAGAGACTAAAACTACAATCCTATGAAAGTCCTTATCCACCACCTTTTGGTGAGTTAAGCACG
>CALJWY010000009.1 GCA_937974465.1 uncultured Lysobacterales bacterium
TTGGGTGATGGCGTGGTGCGTACCATCGCATTGGGATCCACAGATGGTTTGAAACGTGGTATTCCGGTCACCAATACCGGAGACGCCATCAAGGTTCCAGTCGGTGAAAAGACACTGGGCCGTGTCATGGACGTCCTGGGACGGCCGATCGACGAAGCCGGACCGATCGGTGCGGAAAAATCGATGCCGATTCACCGCAAGCCCCCTTCATACGAAGACCAGGCGGGCGGTAACGACATCCTCGAAACCGGTATCAAGGTCATCGACCTGATTATGCCGATCGCCAAGGGTGGCAAGGTCGGCCTGTTCGGCGGCGCGGGGGTTGGCAAGACCGTGACCCTGATGGAGTTGATCCGTAATATCGCCATCGAACACTCCGGTTTCTCTGTCTTTGCGGGCGTCGGTGAGCGCACGCGTGAAGGTAATGACTTCTACCACGAGATGAAGGACGCCGATGTACTGGGCAAGGTATCTCTCGTCTACGGCCAGATGAACGAGCCACCGGGTAACCGTCTGCGTGTTGCATTAACCGGTCTGACCATGGCTGAAGAATTCCGTGATCAGGGTAATGATGTATTGATGTTCATCGACAACATCTATCGTTACACACTGGCGGGAACGGAAGTATCTGCGCTGCTGGGCCGTATGCCTTCAGCGGTGGGTTACCAGCCGACGCTGGCGCTGGAAATGGGCTTGCTGCAGGAGCGTATCACTACCACCAAGACTGGCTCCATCACTTCTTTCCAGGCGGTTTATGTGCCTGCGGATGATTTGACTGATCCGTCACCGGCAACCACCTTTGCGCATCTCGACGCGACACTGGTATTGAGTCGTTCTGTTGCAGAACAGGGCATCTACCCCGCGGTTGACCCACTGGATTCCACCTCCCGGCTTCTCGATCCGAACATGATCGGTGAGGAGCACTATCAGGTGGCCCGTGGTGTACAGGGTGTGTTGCAGCGCTATAAAGAGCTGAAAGACATCATTGCCATCCTTGGTATGGACGAGCTGTCCGAAGAAGATAAGCAGGTTGTTGCCCGCGCACGTAAAGTTGCACGCTTCCTGTCGCAGCCATTTTTCGTGGCTGAAACCTTCACTGGTTCACCGGGTAAATATGTCACGCTGAAAGATACCATCCGTGCGTTCAAAGGCATCATCGAAGGTGAATATGACCATCTGCCAGAACAGGCCTTCTACATGGTCGGCGGCATCGAAGAAGCCGTTGAAAAAGCAGAGGAAATGTCCAAGAAAGAGGCAGCTTAGAGAAGGCTGTTTCACCTGGAGCTGCGTTGCTCTCAGGATTGCGAAGCTCACGTACTTATGTACGCTGCGCTTCGAACTCCCTTCGAGCGCCTTGCTCCCGGCAAAACATCCGTCTCTAAGTGAAACTTTTAAGAGTTGGTAAGAATTATGACTAAGACCATTCGTTGTGACATCGTAAGTGCCCACGAGGAAATTTTCTCGGGTGAGGTTTCGATGGTTTTTGCTTCCGGTATCGCTGGCGACCTGGGTATCAGCCCACGCCACGCACCGCTGATTACGCAACTCAAGCCGGGGCCTGTTCGGGTCAAGGATGAGGCCGGCGAAGAGCAGTTCTATTTTGTTACCGGCGGCATTATTGAAGTACAGCCACACGTTGTTACCGTCATGGCGGATACCGCCATGCGCGGTGAAGACATCGACCAGGCCGCCGCCGAGGCCGCCAAGGCCGAAGCAGAACGTGAACTGGCAGACCGCACCGGCGAGATGGAAGTGGCAGAAGCCCAGGCGAAACTGCTTGAGGCTGTTGCACAACTTCGCGCCCTGGAGCATTTGAAGAAAAACCTGAAACGCTGATCAACCTTAACAACAGATGAAAACAGCCGGCCGTGTGCCGGCTTTTTTTATGCTATTTTAAAAAACAACAGACCTGTTCTTGAGCAATCAATGTCTTTTAGTAGCAAAACGATTCAATCAGCAGTAAAGCCAGGGCACCAGCGGTCTCAATTTCTGAGGTCAGATGGAAATAGCAGGAGAAGGCGGATTATCCGTATGCGTTCTATCCTTTTATTTTTAATGCTATTGCCGGTTCTTGCTTTGGCGCGGACCACGGAGCCGATAACTTCTGCAACCTGGCTTGCGGGTTGCTGGGCAGTGGATGGAAAAGAAGCAGGCACCGGCGAGCAATGGATGGCTCCGGCCGGTGGCAGCATGCTTGGGGCTGGTCGAACAGTAAAGGATGGCAAGACGGTCGGTTTTGAGTTTATGCAAATTCGCAGCACAGAAGAAGGAAAACTGGAGTTTGTAGCAATGCCTTCAGGTCAAAATGAAACGACATTTTCACTTGTTTCCAGCACCGAGGGGTCACTGGTATTTGAAAACCTGGGACACGATTTCCCGCAGCGAATCATGTACCGGTCAATTTCCACTGATCAGATCATTGGCCGTGCTGAAGGGAGTGTGTCAGGCTCGCTCCGCGGTATAGATTTTCCCATGAACCGCATACCATGCGAAGCCACGCTGAGCCCAACCGACTGAACCATCAATTGATCCGGCCCTGCATAGGCTTTTTATTTAACGACCAGGTTATCCAATGGCGAACGGGCACCCGGCAGACCACGTTGCATCACATGCGTATAAATCATGGTGGTCCGGACATCCTTGTGGCCAAGCAATTGTTGGATACTGCGTATATCAGTGCCTGATTCCAGCAAATGTGTGGCAAAGAAATGCCGCAGGGTATGACAAGTGACCCGTTTGTTGATACTCGCACGCCGTGAAGCGCTTGCAATAGCCTTGCGAAGGGTGCCCGCATGAATATGCCAGCGACACCCTCGGCCCGGTTCGCCAATTCCAGCACCCTTATAAACCTGGAACTGTCGCTGGTAAACTCAGTGTGGAATTTCCGGCGGGCGCATTAAAAAGCCTTCAAGTTCGTTCCGGCGCTACGCCTTCACCGGAACCAAAAAGGCTGCGCCCTTTGGGGCCGTTA
The DNA here is from genome assembly GCA_937974465.1 of uncultured Lysobacterales bacterium. GTDB lineage: Bacteria > Pseudomonadota > Gammaproteobacteria > Xanthomonadales > SZUA-36 > SZUA-36. The sequence continues at coordinate 2,972 of CALJWY010000009.1, forward strand.
AACTAAAACGTTAGGTGTTTATGTGGCACCAGTTACATGCAAAACTGTTGGTATAAGATTCAATTCCACTTGTTATCATAGGAGAATTAAGCAATGACACGAAGTCGAAACCCTCTTCCTCAACTTTCTGGTGGCCTTTTCCTGAATGATGCCGGACTTGAGACCGACATCATTTTCAACAGAGGAGTCGATATTCGAGAGTTTGCAGCGCATACGTTACTACCCGATCATACGGGACGCGATGTGCTGTCAAATTACTTCCGTGAGATGTTGTCGCTCGCGGATAAATCAGATGCTGGCTTCATCCTGGACTGCCCGACTTGGAAAGCCCATATGCACTGGGCAGGAGACCTGGCCGCTTCCGAGGATGAAATTCGACAAGCAAACATTGACTCGGTTGCGTTTGCTGCTGGGCTCCGGAATGAATTCTCGGCGAATAAACAGCCAATCGTACTTAACGCACTGATTGGCCCCCAAGGGGATGCGTACGCCCCGGAAGCATCCGTTGCGGCTGCCGAAGCCGAGAAGTACCATGCACAGCAAATCGGGTGGCTTGCTGAAACCGAGGTAGACATGGTCACGGCCCTCACATTCACGCAGGCTGATGAGGCCATAGGCGCTGTGCGTGCGGCTAAAAAGGTCGGTTTACCGATTGTTGTTTCTTTCACAGTCGAAACCAACGGTACACTCCCAACTGGGCAGTCACTCGGAAGCGCCATTCAACAAGTAGATGCCGCTACGGTTAACGGGGCAGTCTATTTCATGATTAACTGTGCCCATCCGGATCACTTCTCAACTGTGATTGATGACGCGCCTTGGGTAAGACGCATTCATGGGCTCCGCTGCAACGCCTCCAGGTTGAGCCACGCTGAGCTTGACGAGTGCGAAGTTCTTGATGACGGCAACCCCGTTGAATTGGCAAAACAATATGCAGGCCTTAAAAAACGCATGCCTTGGCTCAACGTTTTCGGAGGTTGCTGCGGCAGTGATCTTCGCCATATCACTGAAATCGCGAAAGTGATGTCTGCAGACCGCGAGTTATGAACACGTAATGCTCAGCAAGAGAGCTGACCATGCTGTGGGTGTCTATTAGGCGCGCTGAATTCGTATGAATGATAGTAGTTTGCAGTAAACGTTCTGCGTTACGATGTGTTCAGCATGGTGAAATCAACACAAAACAAAAGCATGCACTCGGACAGTAAATAGGGACGCTTCTTCGTCACTCTGCTTTTTGCTGTCGGTGATTTGCGACGTTATTGGTATGGCCCAACCACTGGAGTGAATGACAGAATCATGTCTGCTTTTTTGTCTGAATCGACATTCACATGCCCAAGCTGTGGAGAGTGCAGAACAGAAACTATGCCAACCGATTCTTGTCAATGGATTTACGGGTGCACCCATTGTGGTGTTCTATTGAGGCCACTCCAGGGTGACTGCTGCGGTTTTTGTTCGTACGGTTCGGTTAAATGCCCACCCATGCAGACAGGAACCACGCAATGCTGCTAAATACACATAACAAATCGTTCGGGCACGTTTCAGGCCTGCGGCCTTCCACTGGACGCAGCTTTGCTGTGCCGCTTAACCTGGCTGCTATGCATTTAGAGTATTGCCATGTCTGAAATTGATTATTTTGAAATGAATCGAATCGGCGGGGATCGCCGCGCCAAGGCTCACATTGGGTCGGCGTTTTATGATGTTAAAGGATTTCTTGCCGGAAAAACCTCACTCCGGGAAATCGAGCTGAGAGAACTCAGCGATGTGGCTGGGCGCAGCTTGCTTCATCTTCAATGCCACTTTGGGCTAGACACACTTTCATGGGCGCGAAAGGGTGCAATTTGCACCGGCGTTGACCTGTCTCCCGTTGCTATCGAGCAGGCGAAAAGCCTGGCGCAACAAACGAACCTCGGTACACGCTTCGTTTGCTCGGATATTTACGGTTTTCAGAGAGGTGACTGTAATCCATACGATATAGTTTTTACCTCGTACGGTGCAGTCTGCTGGCTGCCTGATTTGCACCGGTGGGCTGAAGTCATTTCATCAAACTTGGC
>CALJWY010000010.1 GCA_937974465.1 uncultured Lysobacterales bacterium
GAGCTTGATCTGGGTCATCGGCTTTCCGTTATCAACCTTGATGTAATCGACGACCTGGCCGCTGACTTCCAACAATGCCCGGGGCGGCGCAGGCCACTTGCGGCTAAACACAAAAATAGCATCTGATTCCAGTGGATTCGGACCGGGCTTTGTGCTCTGGATGAAAAACCCATGACGGTCAACAGCCGTGACCACACCCCGCACGGTCACCTCCTGCCCGGCATATTCCGACCACAGGCCTGAGCCCTGGATGTCACATATGGCTGTGATCTTACTGCTGGATTTCTGCATAAAATTTGAAGTGCTGCCTGGCCGGAGGGATCAGCAATTATAGTAAAAATTCGAACCACGCAGCATGAACGGGACGGATGCTGACATCTTGTTACAAATTTCTGCTGAAAATTGATATGCTTACGCCAGGTATTTTGTAGGGCTTTTTTACGAATCTTCCCTGCCAAAGTGAATTCCCAAGCACTTTTCAGGGTACTCACCAGGAGATGCAATATGACCAAGCGGCATGTGGCAGTTATCTTATCTGGCTGCGGTGTTTTCGACGGCGCGGAAATCCATGAATCGGTTCTGTCTTTACTGGCTTTAGAACACCAGGGCGCGACTTATCAATGCTTCGCTCCCGATATCCCGCAACACCATGTCATCAATCACCTGTCCGGCGACGAGATGGATGAATCACGATCCGTGCTGGTCGAATCCGCCCGTATCGCCCGTGGCAATATCAAGGCACTTAGCGACTTTGATGCCAATGATTTTGACGCGTTGATGTTGCCTGGAGGTTTTGGCGCAGCCAAGAACCTCTCTTCACTGGCCTTTGACGGGCCCAACTGTACGGTCAACACAGATGTGAAAAATGCCGTCAATGCGATGCTCGAGGCCAGCAAACCCATCGGCGCTCTGTGCATCACCCCCGCGGTCATCGCAAAGATTCTGGAAGGCAGGTCAGCGAAACTGACCATCGGCAGTGACCCGGCCACCATCGGCGCCATTGAGGCCATGGGCGGTGACCACAAGGAAACTACCCACGCAGAAGTCGTCATCGACGAGAAGCTAAAACTGGTGACATCCCCGTGTTACATGCTGGATGCATCCATCAGCCAGATTGCTGAGGGTGCGGAAAATACAGTTAGCGCGATGTTGGGTTTGATTTAGGCATCTGAATCAATAGATCCAATCTTGGTACTGGTTTTGACCAGGCATGATGAGTAAATTGATAATTATCATAAATACCAATCAATACAGAGGCATAAGGTGAAGATGACGTCGGGTCAATTGTTGTAAATTCCACAAATCTGGCGTTTCTATACTATAATTTTTATAGTCATTGAAAAAACTAACACAAAGAAATGACTCCTCACCAACCTGCGGGAGTCATAATTATCAGAAAACTGAAAATAAAATCTGAATCCAGAAAGGTCTGTAAAAACGCCGGTTGTTTGCTTAAGAAAAAGGACTTCAACTCTCAACACCTAGCTGAGTTCATCATAAAAACACTTGCGGGAGCATCAGTGGAATCCCTGTTTCTTGCGTCTGAACAAACCACCGCTAAACCTCAATGCACTCAATGTGCCTTGCGTGTCATGCAGGGTCGAAAAGCTTTTCTGACTGAAACCGAGTGGGATCACCTCGATCACCTGGGTCATTGGCACCACCGACGTCAACGACGAAGAGAGCGTTGGAGCAACCTGTCACACTAGAGGGCTAAAATCAGTCTCCCGATAATGCGCTGAGAAGGCCAGGTAATCACTGCGCCCGAAAACATCATGCCACCACAGATCCAGTTGGTACTTGAGTCTACCCGCCTTATAACTCTCTATCCAAACCCTCTGCAGAGAGATAGCTGATACAGGTCGTGCAGTTGAGCGATGGCTTGCTATTGCCGTGAACTGCCCTTGGCAAGCTGATGAGATTCGCGTTGATAAAAAAATGCTCAGTCATGGTCATCGTGTTTATTACGATACTGCATCGATTCAACAGGGGCACCGTTGAACGCGACAAAGGCCTCAACGACTCCCTCACTGAGGCTATTGGGGTGGATAATTATCTTTTGTCCTATTGACGATGTCGGGATATGGAGCATCGCCCCAGTAACGCTGCCACTGAATTCCAAATGGGTTATTTTCGTGGTCGGAAACCATTATTTTTAGATAGCGAATGGTCTGGCCTGCGGCTTAAATCCGTGCTGTAGAGATATTTTCAATCGCTTGTGTACTTTCCCTTAAGCAGGCAAATTGAGTTTTATACCAAAATTAAAGGTTTCCGAGTTGTTCGGCCGTTAAGTTACCGATCCCCAATGAATCCGGCGTACGCAGTGCTTCGGCTGCATAATCGCGCTGCATCAATATGGATGTCACCTGGATTATGGCGTCGATGGTTGGCGTTTCGACCCCAACCTGTTTCGCGAGACGCGACATGAAGACGAGACCGTATCCGACATCCTCATTGATGTAACGGTGGTCGAGTTGCGGCTGTGCGGTAATACCGAGGAACCCCGGCGCATTTCGATAACCTGCGCCATAATTGTTTTCCAGCATGTATCCCTGCAGTATGCCGATTTCCGGATCCGAGTAGATTTTGATTCCGAGCCTTTTGCCGATCGATATCCGCTCCCGGTCAACGGCTTCTATCATCCGTCCCACCGAATCTGTAACTCCTTCTTCGTAGAACAGGAAGTCCCCTGCTCCCTCGATCCGTGCCGCATTGGCCAGGCTTACCGCCGGATGGATCACGGGATTCGCGTTCTGCAAGCTGGTCTGAATAACGCTCTTAGCTGCCTCCATGCCTGGATATACATCGGCGATTAAACGCAAAACGTCTTCAGTGTTTCGCCCTGGCAGCGCCGCCAGGAGATTGCCAGCTTTCAATTTCAGAAACACATGAACCCGGCCCGGCTCGCTCAGGCGGACCGCGTAGTGCAAGGTATGGGTTTCTGCTATCCGGACCGAGTCATCCTCCAGTTCCAACCCCGCAGAGCACTTGAAGGCAAGTGCGCCGCCACAGGAACCCGGGCTGACAATTACGGTTTGACCGGGCTGTAGTTTTCCAGCAACGGCTTCCCCGAAAGGCTTCGTGCTGAATGCCGGACCCACCACGTAAATGAGCTCGGCATTTGCAAGTGTGCGATCAATGTCGTGACCGGCATAGGCGATCTTGCTGAATCCCGAAATATCCCCATCAGCATGAATCCCCTGTTGTTCAGCAATGGCCGCGATATTAGCGGGGAACTGCGGGAAATCGAAAATACTGACATCATGGCCGTGAGTGGCATAATCAAAAGCGAGGGTTGTGCCGCCGGCGCCTGCCCCCAATACTGCTATCTTCATTACATGCTTCCCGTATTTACTTCGTGGATGTGCCCGCTTTTGTCAATTATCAGGGTCGGAAACGGTTGGCATCAAACTGAACATCAAAGGTAACTTTACGTAGCTCGAGAACGGCGGTGTTCATTCCCGCTGCAAATTTATTCTCCTTGTGATGCATCATTACGCCTTCCTCAAATGAGAAATCTGAGTACTCGGTGAGAAATTGTATTTCCCCACTATTCGTGATGATGGTTCCCGCGACTTTTTCGATAAGCCATTTGTCTTTATTCACCATGTAGTGCACGTGTACGCCATTTTCGACCAGCGATAAGGCCAGCAGGTCGCCATTTTCTATCAGGCTCACGGAGTCAATCTTACTTCGCAACATCAGGGGTGAATACAAACGCATTAATTGGAGTTGCATTGCCACCAATTGCATTCCTGAGACCCGCTCCGGAGCCTTACCTTCAAAAATTGCATAGCCGATATCACCATTGAGTATCCGGGTCTCAGACTTTTCCGGATAACTTAATTCAACCCGCAATTTGCCAGGCGCCTGGATGCTCCGTTTATCTGTGCCATGGGTTTTTCTCATGAGAGCCACCATGTCCCACTCTTGCACCATGCTGTCCAGTTTTTGCAGATTCTTCTCACCACCATACGATTGGATAAGCTTATCCAGCACCGTATGAACGTCAGAACCCTGCGCGCATACCGGGTATGAGAAAACAGCAACCAACATAAATACTGATAAACGGATGAAAATAGGCATAAATCACCAAGGTAAGTTAATTAAAAAAGTATCGCCCCGAAGCCGTTTCGGGGCTGCCAAGAGCAACTCTTCAAGGCACCACAACAAATAGTAAAGGCAAAGAGTTTCAATAGCACGTCAGACGTCACTATCTGCAGGCTTCCTAAACCTCGATACACGCAATAGAAGCTGCGGGAGTGGACCGCCAACTGACTTTTTTCATCTGAGCTCCCCAATAAAAAACCAGCTCGGTGAATCACCAGTCTCCATTAATACAGCGCTGATGTACTTTTGGTGGAAATCAAGCAATGTGGGATCAACTCATCTGGCCTCGATTTTGAAACACAAAAAAAGACCGGCTACTGCCGGCCCTTTTCTTAGAGTTCACATCGAACCGGGGTTCGACGTGTGCTGTGAAGCTTGAACTTAATTCAGGTTTTCAGCCAGGAATGATTCCATCCTGGTATAGAAGTCATGCATGTTCTCGGTCTTACGGAAACCGTGACCTTCATTCTTCTTGACCATCAGTTCATATTCCACGTCGTTCTTCTTCATGGCTTTTTCCATTTCTTGGGCGTGGCGAATGCTGACACGCGGGTCCTGTAAGCCATAGGCCATGAATACCGGAACTTTGATCTTGTCGGCATGGTTGGTGGGTGACCATTCTTCGAGGAACTCTTTCTCGGTATCGGGATCGCCAACCATCTTCTTCAATGTTTCAAGTTCACCCCAGGAATCAGGGGCAGTTTCGAACAGCAATGCAATGTCGGTAACGCCGACATAGTTGATGCCGCACTTGTACAGGTCAGGCGTAAAAGTTAAACCGGCCATGGTCGCGTAACCACCATAACTGCCGCCATAGATACAGACACGATCCTTGTCGACGATGCCCTGCTCGACTGCCCACATGACGCCATCGGTGACATCATGTTGCATGGCCTGGCCCCATTGCTTCCAGCTACTTTGCATGTGGTCTCTGCCAAAACCGGTGGAACCGCGGAAGTTGACCTGCATGACCGCGTAACCGCGGTTGGCAAGCATCTGCGTTTCCCAGTTGAAGCCCCAGCCATCACGCGCCCATGGGCCGCCGTGCGGGTTCATGATCAGCGGCAGGTTTTTGCCATCGCTGCCCTGAGGCACTGTCAGGTAACCATGCAGGGTCCGGCCGTCACGCGCCTTGAACTCGATAGGCTTGATTTCTGCCATCTTCTCGGCATCAATCCACGGACGTGAGTCCACCAGCCACTCGAGAGAGTTACTCTCAAAGTCATACAGGTAATAACGTGTTGGCTGTTGTGATGTACCAGCAGTTACGATAGCAACCGTTTCGTTCTCATCCATACTGCTTATACCGTTCTTGGTATTCGGCAGGGCCTGGTTGATACCATCCATAATGCCCTTCCAACGCTCATCAAAATAGACCTGTTCCGGAATACCGACCATGTAGCCGACACCAATCAAGTCACGTTTTTTACGGTTCTGAATCAATCCGCAACAATCTACAACATCATGCTCATAAACCATCTCACCAAAGGTGCGCGTCTTGAAGTTGTAACGGAAAATTGCAGCCTTGTCTCTTTCGGTACCGTCCGGGTTAAGGGTGGAAGTCACATAACCAGTTTCACCATCGCCGGTCAGCCCGGCAGGTCCGAATGCAGGTGCATCCCACGCAAATCGGGTGACTTCTTCGAGCTCGCCCGTTTCCTCGTTCAGCAACATAAAGCCACCTTCGAGCTCTTCCTCGTCCTGGTAGCTGGCACCAACCACTTCGCCGTCCCAATCGGTAAACCAGCTGCCGACATTGCCTGGATTACGCTGTACGAGCTTCTTTTTCTTGGCATTGTAGATATTCATCTTGTAGACATCCGGATAGGATGCGCGCCGTTCATTGGTCACGACCAGGATGCTGTCATCATCGTCAGGCAGCCGGTCAAGCACCCTGGCATACCTAACCCGGGCTTTGCCTTTCTTGATTTGCATACCAAGAGGTTCAACCAGCACCCGCGCCATGGACCCGTCAGTGTTGACAGCGAAGATACCAAATGACTCACTGCCGTCCTTGTCCATGAAATACAGGATGCGTTCGTTATTGGCCCACATAAATCCGGATACGTCTTCATCCGCATAACCGGTTAATGCCCGGGGCTTTGGAGTATGGGCTTTGAGGTCATCAAGACTCATGATGACCACGTTCATACGGCCGCGAACTGGAGCCAAAACCGCCACTTCCTTGCCATCAGGAGATATCTGCAGGCTTGCAAATTGGGGTTTCTTGATAAAGGTATCTACCGGAATTGTTTGCGCAAAAATATTTTGAGTTGAAAGCGTTGCAAAAATCGCCACGCTCAAAAAAAACTTCAGTTTCATATCAGGCCCTCTCTTCTTGATGTTGACTGTCCGCATTCGAGTCTCCGCTTCAGGCGGGTATCTCATGATGAGTATTGATGCCAGCGTTGAATTCTAACAAACCTGCAGACTTATTACTGTGCCGAAAGTCCTTAATTTGCATACAATGGTGCTATGAAATTCATAATTCGATCCGCAAAAACGACAGACCTGGAAGCCGTATTGGCCCTCAACGAGTCCGAGGTGCCGCAGGTTGGCCGCATCAATCTGCAAGATACGCAAAACTTTCTCGACAAGGCCTTATATTTCCGGGTTGTCTGTGATGAAGCAGGTCAAATCGTTGCATTCCTGATCGGCCTGGATCCGGACACTGAGTACAACAGCCCGAACTTCCAATGGTTTTGCAGCCACCGCAAAAAATTTGCCTACGTTGACCGTATCGCCGTGGCCAAATCAGCACGACGAAATGGTATTGCCGAGACACTTTATGGAGACTTCGAAGATGTCACTCGTGAATGGGCTGAATGCATGTGTTGTGAAGTGAACATTCGAACTGAAAATCCGGCCTCAATGGCCTTTCATGAACGTCTTGGTTTTGCCAAGGTTGGATCATTGGAATCGAACGACGGCGCCAAAAAGGTCGCAATGCTGGTCAAAGAATTCGATTGACGATTGAAAAACGGCTATCGTAGGTATAAATTTTATCGTTGAGGACTGTTTCTTCTTTTTTACCCCCCATTTATTCACCGCTTCGGCTAAAATTACCGCCGACATGCCATCCACTGAAGGACAATAATGGAAAGCTTTCTAATTTCAATCGCAGGCAATATTGCTGCGGGCAAATCCACGCTCACCAAGGCCCTGGAAACCAGGACCGGTGGCAAGATTGTCTCATTCCTGGAACAAGTGGATTACGTGAAGAAACATGGCTACCTGGAAAAATACTACAAGGCCGTTAGCGCATATGACCGCTTGAAGGGCACCAAGCTCAACGGCAATGACGCCGGCGAATTCCTGAAGGTGAAGAAAGAGGCAGAATACTGGGGTTATAAAATTCAGGAGACCTACTTCCTTTCGAGGCTGCTGGACCTGGGTGTTCTGAACGAACTGTTACGGGAAGGCCAGTCGGTAGTGCAGGACCGCAGCATTTACGAGGATCAGATATTCACCAAGAACTCAAATGCATACGAGTACATCACCGACGAGGACTACAGAAAGTACCAGGACCTTTTCAAGCTGGTTATGCATAACAAACCCAATCCGGACCTGATCATCTATCTTGAAAGTGATGTCGAAGCCTTAAAGAGCAGGATCGTCGAACGTAGCCGTGGTGAGGAATCCGAGTTAGCCAAGCCTGAAAACGCCTACCTTTCCAACTTAAATGACCTGTACAGGCCGTGGATCATGAAATGTGGGTATCCCTATGTGATCATCGACACTGAAGCCATTGATTTTCGAACAACCGAAGGCCTCGAATGCGTCGTTGAAGGAATCATCCAGGCCGTTCCGGAGACCGAGAGACTATTCAAATGAAACAAACCATCGGCATCATGGGGAATATCTCAGCAGGCAAAACAACCCTTTGCAAGCTGATTGAGAAGCGTTGGGATTTTGTTTTTTACCCGGAAGAAGTGGATGAGCTGGTGCTGAATTTTTACTACGGCAACCGCAGGGAACATGCATACAACACCCAGGTGTTTTTTCTGTCGAGCAGGTTCAGGAATTGGTGGCATATGACCATCTCACCACACTCCGGAGTCACCGACCGCATCAAGGAAGAAGACATCCACATCTTCACCGAGAAAAACTATCGTGACAAATTTCTCTCCAAGTCGGAGAAAATGATACTCGCGCACCAGTTTGATGCAATGAAGCACAACATCCCTGAGCCTGACCTGGTGATTTACCCACACACCGAAGTTGATGAACTCAAGGCGCGAATTGAAAAAAGGCTGGTGAAGGAAGGCAAGGTCCGGGAGGGTGAGCGCGGACTGCTGGCATCCAGTGACACCTATCTAGAAGACCTGAATGAACTCTATGCAGAGTTTTTTCCTCTCTACCAGGGCAATAAGCTCCGCATAGAAAGCAAGGACTGGAACCTCGTCAATGACGACGGAACCATCCGTTACGACAGCGAAGAGGCAGACAGACTGTTGCAACAGATCAAAGACGCCCTTAATCGGAACAAATACAACGATTAGCAGAGGTTTTCAGGCCCTTGCGCTTGATCTGACCAGCGATATTAAATCAATCCAAATTCACTGTTTACGCATTTGGCGTAATGCACTAGAGTTAAGTTCTTCTTTCCTCGATATGTATCAATAAGGACACTCGACTAATGGCAAACTATTTCAACACCTTGGCCTTGCGTGAGCAATTGGCGCAACTGGGCAAGTGTGAATTCATGGATCCGGCTGAATTCAGTGATGGAGTTTCTTACCTCGCGGGCAAAAAACTGGTCGTCATCGGTTGCGGGTCGCAGGGCCTGAACCAGGGTCTGAATTTGCGGGATAGTGGTCTTGATGTGTCCTTTGCCCTGCGCGAGGCAGCCATCAAAGAGCAACGGGCTTCGTGGAAAAACGCCACCGAAAATGGTTTTGTGGTTGGTACACCTGAAGAACTGATTCCTTCAGCCGACCTGGTACTGAATCTGACACCGGATAAGCAACATACCCCGGTCGTTTCTCAAACCGTTCCCCTGATGAAGAAAAATGCCTGCCTGGCCTATTCCCATGGCTTCAATATCGTCGAGGAAGGTATGCAGATCAGGGATGACATCACCGTAATCATGGTGGCGCCCAAGTGTCCTGGAACCGAGGTTCGCGAAGAGTACAAAAGGGGTTTTGGCGTCCCTACCCTGATCGCCGTACATGAAGACAACGACCCGCATGGCGAGGGCCTGGCTATCGCCAAGGCATACGCTGCCGGCACCGGTGGTCACAAAGCCGGAGTGCTGATGTCGTCGTTTATCGCCGAAGTTAAATCTGACCTGATGGGCGAGCAAACCATCCTTTGCGGTATGCTGCAGACCGGTTCCCTGCTCTGCTTTGACAAGATGGTGGAAAAAGGCGTTGATTCTGCTTACGCCGCCAAGCTGGTCCAGATCGGTTGGGAAACCGTTACCGAAGCCCTGAAACATGGCGGCATCACCAACATGATGGACCGTCTGTCCAATCCGGCCAAGATCAAGGCATTTGAACTGGCCGAAGAGCTTAAACACATCATGCGACCGCTTTATAACAAGCACATGGATGACATCATGGGCGGTAATTTTTCCAGCGGTATGATGGAGGACTGGGCCAATGACGATGCCAATCTGCTCGGCTGGCGGCAGGAAACAGCCGAAACGGAATTTGAGAAAACCGCTGCAACCGAAGAGGATATTCCGGAACAGGAATATTTCGATCATGGCATCTTAATGGTTGCTATGGTCAAAGCCGGCGTAGAACTCGCTTTTGAAACCATGACTGCAGCAGGCATCAAGGAAGAATCCGCCTACTACGAATCACTGCACGAAACACCGTTGATCGCCAATACCATTGCACGCAAAAAATTGTTCGAGATGAACAGCACGATATCTGATACCGCTGAATATGGGTGCTACCTTTACAACCACGCGTGTCTGCCACTGCTGTCAGATTTTATGGGCAAGGTGGATAC
>CALJWY010000011.1 GCA_937974465.1 uncultured Lysobacterales bacterium
CTTCCTGGGTAGTGCAAGCGTCAATGGGATCGCCAAGTGGCGGACCGTCGAGCTGACAATCGGATGCAGTGCGGACAAAGTCGGTGTAAACATCGACAAGCGCATCTTCGACCAGGACCTGGCCGTCAAAGCAGGAGTCCATTGATCCGAAAACGTGTGCATCGTGACCTCTGCTCTTGGAGTTGATATTGTTTTCACCATAAACCATGGATGCATCAGCGCCGTCCCAGGAACAGCCGCAGTGGAGAATGGTGGACTTGGGTTTCTTTTCTGCCATTGCAGTTCCGGCAAAAACGACTAGAACAAGACTCAATAACGTAAGTGTAAGTTTATTCATGATTCGAACTCCTTTTCGAAAAGCACTAAAGATATTGTTACTGCGGTAACCAGGCATGCACCCGATTGTTTGCCATGTGCAGGCATCTTGCCGCGCACAGAAAAGCAAACGATTAAGGATTCGCGCGAAAAAATAAGGGTGATTTCGCATCCTTGCATATTCTGGGCACCGTCCGTGGCACCGAGCAGCAATTTCATTGGCAGTCTGAAAGTCAGCTACTGAGACACACATGATTTTCAAGCTGCTGTTCCAGTATAGAAGGCCAACTTGGAGCGTTCAATTAAAGAAAGAATTAAAATATTTCGGGGGTCATCCACTTGACCAAAGACGGCTAATGGGTAACTCATTTATCCCTTACAATAACTTCAACCACCAGGTGAGTTTTGCAATGGCATGGAGTGTCTACATAATCAAAGCCAGCGATGAGCGCCTGTACACCGGCATAACCACCGACGTGCAACGCAGGTTCAATGAACACTGTGACCCGAAAAAGGGCGCGCGGTTTTTCCGTGGCAGGAAGCCCGTCGAAGTTGTTTACACCGAAAGTCACCCAAATCGAAGCAGCGCACTAAAGCGCGAAGCAGCGATTAAAAGGCTTTCGAGGGGTGAGAAAATTGATCTGATCGGGTAGGGAGTAATAAGTCGCCAAGGCGCCCCTGTTGATAATCGACACTCCGTGTCTTTCAGTAAGGGGTCACTGGTTCAACTGCGCCAGGGCTGAAAGCAATATAAACCATAAAAATATAAAGTACAAGTACTTATATCATTAATATAAAGTTCTACTATAAACATAGTAACAATTTTTTAATCCCTTCAAATTGACCTGCAAGCTGTGCATATTGGGTTTCCCCTCTCCGTCCTGTAGGCCCGGTAATATCGCCGCCTTGTATTGCCTTCGATTTAGCTTGCAATGCTGCTGAAATACACTTAATCTATGTCCTAGTGTATTAACACATTAGTACATTGGTACAGATATGAAACAACACAACGAACAGCAAAAGAAAGCATTGAAGACGGCGGCAGAGTCCCTCTATAAAGCCTTTCTGACCCTGGAGACGCCAGGCGAAGTCAGGCAGTTTTTACTGGATTTGTGCACGCCTTCAGAAGTCGAAGCGATTGTAGACCGATGGTGGACAGCCTCCTTGTTGAGAGAAGGTCGCAGCTACAGGGATATCAGTGGCATCACCGGGGTCAGCGTGACCACGATCGGGCGGGTCGCCCGGTATCTGAATATGGGTGAGGGTGGCTACCGTCTTGCAATGCGTCGGGAAAAAGCAGGGAAATCATGAATAGAATAAGAATAGCAATACAGAGATCAGGCCGTTTGTCAGAGCGCTCACTGGATTTACTGCAAAGATGCGGTCTTCGGTTTGCCAGAAGTAAAGACAAACTTTATTGGTATGGACAGGACTTTCCGGTAGACCTTTTACTCGTGCGTGATGATGATATCCCGAGAATACTGCTGGATGGTGTATGTGATCTGGGTATTGTCGGGCAGAATATTGCGCTGGAGGTTTTGCGTGAAGACGATGACCGCGAGTTGCAGGAATTGCGCGAATTGGGATTTGGGCGTTGCCGGCTGTCCATCGCGGTGCCCGAGCAATCTGAAATCAAGTCCATTGCCGATCTGGAGGGTTGCCGCATCGCAACAAGCTACCCGGCATTGACCAATAGCCTGCTGGGTGAACAGGGGGTAAAGGCGGAAATGGTCAAGCTTTCCGGGTCGGTGGAAATTGCGCCTGGCCTGGGAACGGCGGATGCCATTTCGGACCTTGTATCCACCGGCACCACGTTGCGGGCGAACCACCTCACTGAACTCGATGTATTGTTTGAGAGTACCGCGGCGCTTTATGGGCAAATGAACAGGCTGCCCGATGAAAAGAGACTGTTGCTTGAACGTCTGCTGGCCCGCCTCGACGGGGTGCTGCAGGCCGCGGAAAGCAAGTATGTCATGTTGCACGCGCCTCGCGATGCGGTTGAGGAGATCACCCGTCTGCTCCCGGGGGCGGAGCACCCAAGCCTTATGAATCTCGAAAGTGACCCCGACCGCGTGGCGCTGCATGCGGTGTGCCGCGAAGCCTTGTTCTGGGAGCACCTTGAGTCGCTGAAGAATGCCGGCGCTTCGGCAATACTTGTCATGCCGGTAGAGAAAATGCTGGGTTAGCCGGGGTGGGTTATGGAAATCTATATACCTGAAATCATCCGCTGGTCCAGTCTTGATCAGGCTGAAAAAAATGAAGCGATCCGGCGGCCACCGCTCCCGGATCTGAATATTTCATCGTCGGTGGCAGATATCATCGGCCAGGTCCGTGATCACGGTGATGCGGCACTTATACGATTTGGTCAACAGTTTGATGGCGCAGACCTGGACCAGCTTGAAGTCAGCGCTGAAGAGTTTTTATCTGCTGAGTCTGCCGTGGAACCGGAGTTGCTACAGGCAATTGATGAGGCCATCTCGCGGATCGAAAATTTTCACCGCGCTGGAATGCCCAAGCCGCTGAGCAAAGAGACGGCGCCAGGATTAGTCTGTGAGGCCCGTTACCTGCCGATATCGCCGGTGGGATTGTACGTGCCCGGGGGTAGCGCACCATTGATTTCTACCGTCCTGATGCTGGCGCTACCGGCACGAATTGCAGCTTGCGATGATGTCATCCTGTGCACGCCACCTGACAGCGAAGGCCGCATAGCACCGGCAATCCTGGTGGCTGCAGCCCGGTGTGGTGTGAAACGGATATTCAAGGTTGGCGGCGCGCAGGCAATTGCCGCCATGGGACTGGGCACCGCGACCATCCCGGCTTGCGCCAAGTTGTTTGGGCCGGGCAATGCCTGGGTGACCGAGGCCAAGCAGCAGATTTCAATCCTGCCGGATGGGGCTGCCCGCGACATGCCGGCCGGCCCTTCCGAGGTGCTGGTTGTGGCAGACGATGGTGCGGATGCCACGGCAGTCTGCTGGGACTTGCTATCGCAGGCCGAACATGGCCCCGATTCCCAGGCGATCGTCATCAGCGACAGCCAGGAATTGCTGGCTGAAGTGACGGCCATATTGCCTACACTGGCCGCCGGTTTGCCACGCGTGGCCATTCTTTCAGAATCCTTGCGACATATGCGCCAGATTCTTGTGAACTCTATGCAAGAAGCAGTGACGATTAGTAACAGCTATGCCCCGGAGCACCTGATTTTGAATTGTCGCGGCGCAGAGGAATTGGCCGCCAGCGTGACGGCTGCCGGCTCGGTGTTCATAGGTCCGTGGACGCCCGAATCACTGGGTGACTACTGCTCCGGCACCAACCATGTATTGCCAACCTATGGCTATGCCCGCGCTTACAGTGGTCTGTCGGTGTCTGATTTCTTGCGCAGAATGACCTTGCAGCGCGCCGGCTTCGAGGGCCTAAAGAATGTTGGCGCCTGCGCAATGACCCTGGCGGCTGCGGAGGGGCTGGACGCCCATCGAATGGCGGTGGACTACCGCCTGAGCCAGGGTAATGAACAGGGTGACAGGAGGGCATGATGGATATATATGCCATTGCGCGGCCCGAGATCGTCGCCATGAAGCCTTACCAGTCGGCGCGTAAAACGAGTTCCGCTGATGGCATCCTTCTGAATGCCAATGAAGCTCCAACCAGCTTTGTTGATGGTCCCGATCTAGAACGCCTGGCTCTGAATCGTTACCCGCCGCCGCAACCGGCCAATTTGAGAACACAACTGGCCACGCTGTATGACGTGCCGGAATCCAGCTTATTGCTCACACGCGGAAGTGATGAAGGTATCGATCTGCTGACCCGGGTCTTTTGCCGGCCGGGCGAGGATGCCATCGTGGAGTGCAGCCCCTGTTTTGGCATGTACCGGATCGCGGCAACCATCCAGGCTGCGCGCGTGATCGATGTTCCCAGGCAACCTCAGAATGGCCTGCGAATAGATTTTGATGCCTTGGAAAAAACCATACGCGATGAGGCAAGTGTTCGCCTGGTGTTTTTGACCTCACCCAATAACCCGACCGGTGACCTGATCGAGCGCGACCAACTGGAGCGCATATTACAGGTGTGTGACGGCAAGGCGCTGGTGGTCCTGGATGAGGCTTATATCGAGTTTTGTTCCAGCAAATCGGCGAGCGATTTAATCGACCGATGGCCACACCTGGTGGTGCTGCGAACGCTGTCTAAAGCCTGGGCCGCTGCCGGGGTTCGTTGCGGAACGGTTATTGCCAACCCTGCCGTCATCGATCTTTTGTTGCGGGTTATCGCACCTTATCCAATGGCAGCGACGGCAATTGATGCCGCGATGCAGGCAACCAGCGGGGCTGCGGTCGATCGCAAGGCGCAATTCATCAAGGATGTTGTGCGCGACAGAGAAGATTTAATCATTTTTTTGAAAAACTGCCCCTGGGTAATTGAAATTTGGCAGAGCCGGGCCAACTTTGTATTGATACGTGTGCCCGATGCAGACGGACTCGTAACCTGGTGCGATACAAGCGGTTTGAAAATCCGCAATTTCAGTTCGCAGGCAGGTCTTGCAGGTTGTGTGCGTCTTACCATCGGCAGCGACAAGGAAATGGCGAAACTTAAGGCCGCTCTAGAGGCCTTTGGAGAACAACAATGAGTTCAGCCAAGCGTCGAATTCTGTTCCTGGACCGGGATGGAACCCTGATCATCGAACCGGAAGACCAGCAGATAGACAGCCTGGAAAAACTGGAGCTCGTTGAAGGGGTGATTCCGGCATTGCTGCGGCTGAAAGATGCCGGTTATGAATTTGTTATCGTCAGCAACCAGGATGGCCTGGGCACGGCATCCAACCCGACCGAAAAATTTCAACCTCCCCACGACAAGATGCTGTCCCTGTTTTCTTCCCAGGGTATCCATTTTTCCGCCGAACATTTTGACCCTCACTTTGAAGCTGACAACTCGCCCGACCGCAAACCGGGAATTGGCATGGTGTTGGATTACCTGAAATCCGGCGAACTGGATCTCGAGGACAGTTGGGTGATCGGTGACCGCGAGACCGACCTCCAGTTGGCAGATAATATGGGTATCGGCGGCCTCAGGTGCGGGCCGGATGGTGAGAGCTGGGAAGAGATCGCAAGATTGCTGGTGAGCCGGCCACGACAGGCCGTTGTTCAACGCGACACCAATGAGACAAAAATCAGGGTGGAAGTCGACCTGGACGCCAGTGGTGGCAGCCGGATCAAAACCGGTATCGGTTTCTTTGATCACATGCTTGAGCAGATTGCGGCCCATGGTAATTTCCGCCTGCTTCTGGACTGCAACGGTGACCTCGAAATCGACGAACACCACACGGTGGAAGATTGCGCGCTGGCGCTGGGACAGGCATTGGACAAAGCCCTGGGTGAGCGCCGCGGTATCGGCCGCTATGGTTTTGTGCTGCCGATGGATGAGTCACTGGCCGAAGTTGCCATCGACCTCTCCGGTCGCCCGGCTTTTGAATGGAGTGCGAAATTCCCGCGCGAAACGGTTGGCGAATTGTCCACCGAGATGGTGCAGCACTTCTTTGCATCTTTAAGCCAGTCGCTGCGTTGTGCTTTGCACATGAAGGTCAATGGTGAAAACACACACCACATGGTGGAAGGTTTGTTCAAGGCTGCCGGCAGGGCGCTTAAGCCTGCGCTGGCCAGGCAGGGTTCACAACTGCCCAGCACCAAGGGTGTTCTATGACCCTGGCAATCATTGATAGTGGCGGCGCCAATATCAGCTCAGTTATCCATGCACTCAGACGCCAGGGGGTGGAACCGGTATTTACCAGCGATAGCGAAATCATTCGCGGCGCGGACCGTGTAATCCTGCCCGGAGTCGGGGCCGCCGGTACTGCCATGGCACGCCTGCGTGAACTGGGCCTGGTTGAGTGTATCCGCCACCTGACGCAACCCGTTCTTGGCATTTGTCTTGGCATGCAACTACTGTTTGAATCATCGGCCGAGTCGCACCAGGGCGAAGAGGGGGTTGATTGTCTTGGCATCATTCCCGGAAAACTGCAAAAGCTGCAGCCAGGTGAAGGTCTGCGAGTGCCTCACATGGGCTGGAATACCACTCGGTTCCTGCGCACACACGCTTTGCTCAATGGCCTGCCGGATGATGCGTGGTTTTACTTCGTACACAGCTACCGTGCGCCAATTGGCGCCAGTACACTTGCCAGTTGTACCCACGGCGAGGAATTTGCGGCAATTGTTGCCCGGGATAATTTTCACGGCGCGCAATTTCACCCCGAGCGATCCGCACAACACGGGGCGAAATTGCTGGATAATTTTATGCAACTTGGGCGAACGCAGATATGAAATTGATTCCAGCCATTGATTTACTGGATGGGCGGTGTGTCCGTCTTTTGCATGGCGATTTTGAACAGGTTACACATTACCCACTTGAGCCATTGGAGTTGGCGCAAAAATACTCTGATGCCGGCGCCCAATGGTTGCATGTCGTGGATCTGGCGGCGTCGAGAGATGGCACGGATGCAGATACTTCCGCCCTGTTCGCACTGCTCGGCCAAGCGCCACAGTCGGTGCAGACCGGTGGTGGTGTGCGCGGGTCAGTTGATATCTCCGCCAGGCTGGATGCTGGTGCGGATCGTGTTGTGATCGGAAGCCTGAGCGTGACCGACAGTGCGCAGTTTATCGATTGGCTTAAACATTTTGGTGCCGCAAGACTGGTTGCTGCGCTGGATGTGCTTTTTGACGATGCGGGTATTCCATGGCCCAGGATCCATGGCTGGACTTCCCGTGGCGAGCGCAACCTGTGGCAGTTGCTGGACGAGTTGACCAGCGGTGGCTTACAACACCTGTTGTGTACAGATATCTCCCGTGATGGCGCACTGAACGGACCCAATATTGACCTGTATTCAGAAATAACCAGGCGCTACCCGCAACTGGAGTTACAGGCTTCCGGCGGTGTCAGTGATCTCGACGACTTCAAACAACTCAAAGTAACCAGTGCAACTGGTGTGATTACCGGCAAGGCACTGCTGGATGGGCGATTCACGGTCGAACAAGCGTTGGCAGCACTGCAATGAATACAGGTCTCGCAAAACGAATCATCCCCTGTCTCGATGTTCGTGACGACCAGGTGGTCAAGGGTATCCAGTTCCGCGACCACCGCGTGATGGGCGGTATCATCGAGCTTGCAACCCGCTATAGCGCCGAGGGTGCGGATGAACTGGTGTTTTACGACATCACTGCCAGCCCGGAAGGCCGCTCGGTTGATAGTGACTGGGTATCGGCGGTGGCCGAGGTTATCGATATTCCATTTTGCGTGGCCGGTGGCATCCGTTCAGTCGAGGAAGCACGCAAGGTCTTGCAGCGCGGGGCCGACAAGATTTCCATCAATACACCCGCCGTGCAACGCCCGGAGCTGGTCAATGAGTTGGTGGACGCTTTTGGCAGCCAGTGTGTGGTCGTCGGTGTCGATTCCGTATTGCAGGATGGCCAATGGGTGACACGGCAGATGACCGGTATACCCGACCAGATGCAACAAACCGGCCACAGGACCCTGGACTGGATCGTCGAGGTCAGCGACAGGGGCGCCGGTGAAATAGTGCTCAACTGTATGGGCAGCGATGGCACCCGGGAAGGGTTTGATATCGAGCAGCTCAAGCTGGCCAGACAACTGATTTCAATACCGTTGATTGCGTCCGGTGGTGCCGGCAGCGTCAGCCATTTTATAGATGTATTTGAGCAGGCCGATGTCGATGGGGCATTGGCTGCGACCGTCTTTCACAACAACAAGATACCGATACCCGCACTGAAACAGTCATTATCTGCGGCCGGCATTGGAGTGAGATTATGAATATTGAGAATTTGGCCTGGGAAAAGATGGGCGGGATGATTCCCGCGATTGTGCAGGATTTTTTCGATGGCAGGGTGCTGATGCAGGGCTATATGAATACCGAGGCACTTGAAACCACGCTGGAGACCGGCAAGGTCACCTTCTGGAGTCGCAGCCGTGACGAACTCTGGACCAAGGGGGAAACCTCGGGGAACACGCTGGACCTGGTGGATGTTCACCCGGATTGTGACAGTGACTGCCTGTTGATTAGGGCCGTTCCGGAAGGCCCCACCTGTCACCTGGGCATGAATACCTGTTTTGATGATGAAAAGGATCAGGTGATGCCGGAGCTGGCTTTTCTGACCAAGCTCGAAAGTGTCATCGCCCAGCGTGATGACGACCGGCCTGAAGGAAGCTACACGACCAAGCTGCTGGATGAGGGCATCAAGCGTATCGCGCAAAAAGTGGGGGAAGAGGGCGTCGAGACAGCCCTGGCCGCCGTTGCCGGTGAAGACGAAGAGCTATTGAACGAGTCCGCAGATCTCCTCTTCCACCTGTTGGTGTTGTTACGCAGCCGCAAACTCGAGTTGGGCTCGCTGGTCGAAGTGCTCAGGCAGAGGCACGGGGTCTGAACTTCCGCGAACTATCCAACCAGGAAAGCGGCCCCAGCACCTGCTAATGCCAATGCTGCCGTAATTGGAATCATCGTGCGGCGCATGGATGGTGCGCCCAGCCAGATGACCATGCCGCACTTGACCATGGTGTTGGAAATTACCGCAATGACGATGGTGCGGGCAGCTGCGCCGGAACTGGCGGGATCCTGTTGGGCAAGATTGGCCATGGATAGTGCGATCGCGTCCACATCGGTCAAACCGGCCAGGGCGCCTGCCACGTAGAGACCGGTATCACCAAAATAGGCCTGCGCGGCACTGGCGATGAAGATCACGACGGCAAAAAGCCCGCCAAACTTGATCGCATCACCAAGCTCGAACGGGTTGCGCCCGGACTCCACCTCGGCCGTTTCCGTGCTGCGCCCGCGCCGCCAGAGTATCAAACAGATACCGAGACTGACTGCCCCCATGAGCGCCATCCCCGACACCAGGCTTTTCGCCAGGGTGAAGTTCACCACACCGACCTCTATCACAACGCGGAAGAACATCACTGTCCAGGCCAACAGGATAGCCAGTGCCAAAACCGGGGCCAGGTTTGATTCGGTGCGGCTACGCTGGGAGAAACTGAGGGTCACCGCAGTACTGGATACGAGCCCGCCAAGCAGTCCGGTGATCCCCAGCCCGTGTTCCCGGCCCAGCACCTTTACCAGGATGTAGCCAATGAAATTGAGCCCCGCGATTAACACGACCATCAACCAGGTTTTGTAGGGGTTGATGACCTCCAGGCCCACTGGCCCGTAGTTTGTGTCCGGTACCAGAGGCAGTATGATCAGCGTAATAATGGCAAACTTTAACGTGGCCTCGACATCCGAGGGTTCGATACGCTTGGCCAGGTTGTGCAGCCAGCCTTTCAGGGCCAGCAACAGCATAGTGATCACCGTGATGGCACCCGCTATACCCACCTGGTCCCAGGCGCAAAGGCAACCGATAAAAAATGTGATCAAGATGGAAACTTCGGTGGTGGCGCCGATTTCACCGCTTTTAGCGGTTATGAAATACGCTGATAGCACCAGTGCCAGGATAGCCAGGAACACCAGCCCAACGATCCAGCTGAGCCCTGATGTTTCACCGGCATAAACAGAGATCGCACCGAATAGGGCTACCAGTGAAAAGGTCCTGACCCCGGCGAAGGTTTGAGCACCATCACGGGTGCGTTCGCGCTCGAGCCCAATAAGCATCCCAAGCCCGAGGGCGGCGCCGAACTGCCAGGCTATATTAATCTCCATCACTTAATGGGTCTCCGCGCCATGCTTCGAATGTCCGGTGTTATGGGAATTGTATTCCTGGAAGCCACGCTTGTCGAAACCTGACGGCGCATGGTGGCGGACAGGGCAATTGGGGCTTGCCACTGCGATGGTATCTTGCCGCTTCAGTCTGACCAGGCGGTCAGCCGTCATTGTGTACCTTTTCCATTACATCACCTACATGGACCACCGCATGGCCGCTCGCGATGATCTTGCCATTCTCCAACCGGCAGGTCGTGGCCAGGTCCACCAGCTTTTTTTCCGGTCGCAGACGCGTGATTTCGACTCTTGCCCTTAGTGGTTCACCTATGGTTGCACCAGGCTTGTAGCGGGTTTCCTGCTGCAGGTAAATGGTACCCATTCCTGGAAGTTCGACACCTAACAGGTAAGAAAAAAGGGCGTCGATCAATGGCCCTGGCACCCGGTCACTTTCAACCGCCCGTTTATGGTCACACACACGGGCATAGTCCTTCAAATCATGGGCGCTGAAAGTCCGAATCACTTCCGCGCTGTCACCGACCTTCATACCACCACCTTGCCATGACCCTGGCAGGTAATAACGCCGTCATAGACTCGTATTACCTCCATGTCAAAGTCTAAAAGCGCACCCTGTGGACCCTGGCTTCTGCGCTTGACGGTGACAATGAAACGCATTATTTCGCCCGCATAGGTGGGGGCCAGGAAATTGACCGATTGCTCTTGCAGTCGACCGCCCGGGACCACCTTGTCAATCAGACCCCGCAGAACACTGCACAATAGCAGGCCGTGGGCCACGGGCCGTCCGAATCGGGATTGGGCCGCAAATTCTGCATCGGTGTGGATCGGGTTGTTATCGCCGCTGAGACTGGCGAACTCGTTAAAGTCCGACTGGCTGAAGCTGCGCACAAGGCTGGTTTGCATACCCTGGGTCATAATTAGCTGCTTTTTTCTAGGGGTAAATGTCGTTATCGCACTTTTCTTGCGATAGCGCGTGGAAAGTCATTTGGCTAAATATAGTATTTGGGTATTCTGCGTGCTGCAAGTCGTGTTTACTGGTTGCCCTCATTTTTTGTCCGCAGCTACGGATTGAGCTTGCGGGATGTTTCGCTTCTCTATGGAGCGGTGCTACTGATTGGCGGGATTGGGAAGATTGAATACACCCAATGGATATCGAAACAGGAGCAGTGGAACAGAAAGTTGTCGTCATTAAGGGCGGCGCGCAAGCTATGGTCCTGCGGACTGCAAAGAGATTCGCAGGGTAACGATCAAAGACACCGCTGGCACGAAACGCTGTTGGCTAGAGGATAAAAACACCGGCTACCACGTACATCATTAATGTAATCGCACCTGCCACCAATGCATATGGCAACTGGGTGCGAACATGCTCGAGCAGGTCGCAGCCGGAGGCGATCGCAGACACCGCCGTGGTATCGGAAATCGGCGAACAATGATCTCCGAAGATGCCTCCGCCCAGGATAGCGGCAAGCACCAGTGATGGCGGCAGACCCAATGACTGTATCAGTGGTACACCGATGGGGATCAGGATGGCGAAAGTACCCCACGATGTACCCGTGGAAAATGAAATCAAAGCGCCGGCCAAAAACAGCATCGGTACGATCAGTACCATGGGCAAATACTCACCAACCAGGCCGGCGATAAAAATGCCGGTTCCCAGGTCTTTGAGGCTGGAACCCAGCGCCAGTGAAAATAACACGATGGTGACCAGTGGCAGCAGTTCCCCCATGCCTTCAAAACCTGTTTTCACGAGCGTCTTATGGCTGAATTTACCACTTGCCAACATCATTACATAAGCCACCAGGCAGGCCAGGCATACCGAGTAAAGTACCGACTTTGAACCACTGCCATTGGCCAGCACGCCATCTCCGGTCCACAGCATGAAGCCGACCATGCCCGCGACCATCACGAACAGTGGCACCAGCATGTAAGAGGGATGCGAGGATTCAATGTGGAGGTCCTCCTGGTTGTCTTCGTGCATGAGCGTCTTGCTGCTTGCCATTGGGCCAAAATATCTACCCGTCGCAGCCGAGAAGACCACGATGATCAGTGTCACGATCGCGTAAAAATTCAGCGGTACCGTGCCCCACAGTATCTGTGCCGCAGGCACTTCCAGTTCATAGGTGCCGAGCAAGGCCAGAACGTAAGCGCCCCAGGCGTTGAGCAGGATCAGGATACAAATCGGCGCTGACGTACTGTCAATGATATAGGCCAGTTTTGCCCTGCTCAGGCCAAATTTGTCAAAAATGCCACGCGACAGGATGCCGGCGGTCAATACACTCAGGTTTGATTCCACGAAAACAGCAGCACCGACGCCGGTTGTCAGTAAGGCAGCATGGCGTTCGTTGCGTGCGATGCCACGATTGATGATCGAACTGACCATGGCAGATACACCACCCGATTGACGGACAAAGGCCAGCAAGGCACCGATCACCAGGCTGAATACCAGGATCCTGGCATTGTCCTTGTCCGCAAACACCGAGACGATTCGCTCAAGGGTGAACAGGCCAGCCATGGGCAAACCACTCCATAAGGATGATTGCTGCAGGAATTCCGCGGTAAAAATCGCAAGAAAAAGGGCAAGGATGACCTCGCGCTTCCACAACACCACGGCAATGGCGACGACGGGCGGCAGGACTGACAACCATTCAGCAGACATATTGTTATTGGCTCTCCGTTTGATGCATGGATGCTTGCTCATCATAAAGCACAATGATGAGCAACGTTAAATTTGCAGGGTAAATTCTATCTCGAACTGATCTGTGACCCGCTGGAGAGCGACCGGCTTATCTTGTCAGCCGGTTCTTTCTCCTGGAACCGGCTTTGTCCGAAGCCGGTTCCGGCAAGCGGATGACCCTGGCCAACATGGGGTAGCTGTCTGTCGAGTGAGGTATGGCCATGGCCTCTACAAAGTGCTTCTGAAAGTTTTCATCGATTGAGGTTTCCACTTTTTCGACCTGGCCTACACGATCTTCAATCTGGCCGCGTGAAGCTCTGCTCAACAGCGCGATTCGAGCACCTGTACCAGCCGCGTTGTGGGCTGAAGTGACCTGCGCCAGGTCACAATCCGGGATCATGCCCAGCAGCATCGCATACTTGACGTCAATATGACTTCCAAATGCCCCGGCCAGGCGAATCCGGTCGACTTTGCTTACACCCATGCGGTCCATCAATAACCGTGCCCCGGCATAGAGTGCAGCCTTGGCAAGCTGGATCGCGCGAACATCAGCCTGTCGAATTTGAACGCCTGGTTGACCGTGGTGCAAGAGGTATGAAAAGGTCCGGCCATCGGCTGTGATGCGGGAATTTTGGGATGCCAGTGAGCCATCGATAACACCATCGGATTTGATAATTCCTGCCAGGTACATTTCGGCAATGGCTTCGATAATGCCGGAGCCGCAAATCCCATTGACATCTTGCCCATCCTGCTCATCTGCAAAGCCGGGTTCATCCGACCAGAGTTGGCCACCAATGACTTTGAAACGTGCTTCGAGGGTGTCCGGGTCAATTCGTACGCGCTCTATGGCACCGGCTGCCGCCCTTTGGCCGGCACTGATTTGGGCACCTTCAAAAGCGGGGCCGGTTGGGCTGGAGGCGGCCAGTAGCCTGTCACGATTTCCCAGGATAATTTCAGCATTGGTGCCTACGTCGATGACCAGGCTGATCTTATCCGACTCCCAGGGCGTTTCTGCCAGCATGACCGCTGCCGTGTCTGCACCGACGTGACCGGCAATACAGGGCAGGGTATAAGCCCGGGCGCCCGGGGCGATATGCAGACCCAGGTGATCTGCCGGGGTTTCAGTGGCTTGATCTATGGTCAGCTTAAATGGAAACGATCCAAGCGGTGCGGGGTCCAGACCCAGCAGCAGGTGATGCATAACCGGGTTGCCAACCAGCGTTACTTCCAGGACCTTATCCGCTTCAATGCCTGCCTGTGCGATGACCTGGGCGAGCAGGTCATTGATGGCTGAGCGAACCGCCACCGTCATCTGTTCAGCGCCACCTGGGTTAAGCATCGCGTAGGAAACGCGGCTCATCAGGTCTTCGCCATAACGGATTTGCGGGTTCATGGCCCCGGCACTGGCCAGCATTTCTCCGCTCGCCAGGTCACATAATTGCACGGCTATGGTGGTCGAGCCGACATCTACAGCGGCACCATAGATACGCTCCTGCAATCCTGCCCAGAGCGCGACAATCTGTTTTCCATTACGCACTGCCACGGTGACCTGTTGTTGGTCATTTGCCTGGCTGGTTTGTAAGTCTTGCAAAATACCAGTATCTGCCTCCAGACCTGACAAACCCCAGTCACTTTCCAGCGCCTGCAACAGACCGCTGAGATTGCTTTCCGGTTTCAGCTGCGTGAAGTAAAGGCGGATTACCGGATCAAGTTCGATCGGGTGATGTTCGAAGTCCTTGCGCACCACCTGGCGGTGGACCTGGCTTGCAGGCGGCACGTCAATTTTTATATCACCGAGAATTCTTGCCTGGCAACTGAGGCGGTTAGCCGCTGAAAGCAGGCCGTTTTGGCGGCAAAAATTTTCGTCCCCGGTCAGGCCTGACAGGTGAGTGCCTTGTGAGACTATGCCTTCCTTTGCAAACCTGCCTTCCACCGGTTCAACCTGGCAATGGCCGCACAAGGCCCGGCCTCCGCAAACGGAATCAATATCAACCCCCAGTTCCCTTGCCGCTTGCAGCACTGCTGTGCCGATGGGAAACCTGCCGCGTTTACCCGAAGGGCTGAATACGACGATCGCCTGCCTGGTTTCCCGCTTGCTTGTCATTCCGGGTTTCAACCAGTGTCTCGGTCACAAGTCCGATCAGGATTTCGCTGGCCGGCGCCGGCGGCGACCGCCCCGGCCACCATCTTTGGCTGGCTCGCGGTAGGTGGTTATCCAATCCGTGCATTGCGGGTCTCGGTTCATAAGAACATTGGCCCCGCGTACAGCTTGCATTAAGGGCTCAGCAAGCGGGTTGGTGATGGCCGACGTCAAGCCGGCGCCAATGGCCATGCCCATGAAAGTGGCGTTCAAACCGGTGCGGTTGGGTAAGCCAAAGCTTACATTGGATACACCGCAGATGGTGTTAACTTTTAGTTCTGCCCTCAGGCGACGGATCAAACTGAGTGCCTGGATACCCGCATCATCCATTGCGCCCACCGGCATAACAAGGGGATCAACGACCACATCGCAGGCCGGGATACCGTGATCTGCAGCCCGTTCAACGATTTTCCTGGCGACATTGAAACGGATATCAATATCCGTGGAGATTCCCGAGTCGTCGTTACAAATTGCAACCACTGCCGCACCATACTTTCTGACCATCGGTAAAACACTTTCAAGCCGGTCTTCCTCGCCCGTGACAGAATTCAGCAATGCCTTACCCTCGTAAGCCGCAAGTCCCGCCTCCAGGGCGCTGACCATTGAGGAGTCGATTGAAAGCGGTACATCGGTAAGTGATTGCACCAGCCGGATGGCCCTCGCCATCAAAGCAGGCTCATCTGCCATTGGCACACCTGCGTTGACATCCAGGACATGCGCTCCCGCCGCAACCTGTGCCATCGCGTCTGCTTCCACACGGCTGAAATCACCGGCTTTCATCTCCTCCGCCAGCAATTTGCGACCGGTAGGGTTGATGCGTTCGCCTATGATGGTAAATGGCCGATCAAAGCCAATAATGACTTCCCTGGTCGCGGAACTGATGATGGTGTCGGTCATAATGTTATTTCCTTCTTGAGGCTTTCATAGGATTCTACGCGCCATTTTTCCGTTCGTTCAACATCGTTAAAACTGAACAGGTGGAAACCAGCGATTATAGCCTCCGGATCATCAATGTAGGGTGCAAATCCTCTCAGCAAATCATCCGGTTGGTAGGGCTTGGTGGTGACAAGTTTTCTAAGCAGGCCTTTTTGTTTTTTCAACAATCTCACAGACTGACCCACGCCGATTCGCATTGACAGCGAAATTAGCTTGCTCATATCGGCAACGCCCGGCATACCAATCCAGGCCGGCAGAGTAATTCCGTTGCTGCGAATCTCTTTCAACCAGTGGGCCAGAACCTGTGGGTCGAAGCAGATCTGTGTTACCAGGTAGGTGGCAAATTGTTGTTTTTCCTTCAAAAACCAAAGCAACTTATCCTTATCGACCAGGGGGTGCCCCTCGGGATGAGCGGTGACACCGACATCTTCAATACTGTGGCCAATTTCAGCCATATCGCGTAACAATTGCAGTGAATCTGAGTAGCAGCCTGCGGGGTGGGGTGAGTCACCAGCGGGAATAAAAATACTTTCCACCCGAGCCGCATCCAGTCTGCCGAGAACCTCCCGTAAATGGCCCTTGTCCCTAATCGAGCGCGCTGCAATATGCGGGATGAGCTTGAGGTGGCTTACGCCAGGATGTGCCCTTGATTTTTCTACCAGTTCCAGCGTGGGTTCGAGGCCTTTCAGCGGCGAACAGGTGATTGAAATATAGGCATGCCGTGGTATGTGCACCAATCGTTCCAGGATGGTCGGGGTAGGGATCACTTCGAGGTATGCCTGGTCAAGAAAATGAGCCAGTAACTTTTTATTGTTGTGGTCAGGCATTATTTTCTCTTGAGCCGAGCCAACTTAATGTTAATCGCAATAGACTAACACGCTCTCGCCCGCTCAATTGTTGACCCAAATCATCATGTTTGATGATCACATTTTGGGCCCGATGTTCACTGCCCTTTCTTAACCCTGCCTGGCCGATATGCTGATTCCAGCACTTAAACCGCATGACCCAGGCCCCATCTCAGTGGTACGGGCACTATTATTAAGGTATCGTCTCCGGCCAGTCTGTCGATTGATCGAGCAGATGACCTGATCCAAATGGCTTGAGGAATTATAAAAAAATGCTTACTGATTACGAAATTGCCAGCCAGGCAAAGCCGAGAAAAATTAAAAAAATCGCGGCCAGGCTTGGTATTGAAAAAGATGACTTGATGCCATTTGGTGACGAGGTTACCAAGGTCAATCTGAATGCCTTGACCAGGCCCCGTAAACGCACCGAGAAAGCCAGGCTTGTTCTGGTCTCTGCGACCACCCCGACCGCTGCTGGCGAAGGCAAGACCACGACCTCGATTGGCCTGGCACAGGCCCTCGACAGGCTTGGCGAGTCAGTCTGCCTGGCATTGCGAGAGCCGTCTTTAGGGCCCTGTATGGGGATCAAGGGTGGCGCCACGGGTGGTGGTTACAGCCAGGTGATTCCGGCAGATCGGATTAACCTGCATTTCACCGGTGATTTTCATGCCATCACCACTGTGAATAACCTGATTTCGGCAACTGTCGATAACCATATTTTCCAGGGTAATGAGTTGGGTCTTGATCCGCGCCAGATCGTCTGGCGGCGTGTGATGGATATGAATGACCGTAGTCTCCGGAATGTCGTGATTGGTCTTGGTGGCAGGATGCAAGGTATTCCACGAGAGGGTGGTTTTGACATTACCGCGGCATCGGAAATCATGGCCATACTGTGTCTCGCCAAGGATATGGATGATCTGCGCAGAAGGCTGGATAACATCCTGATCGGTACAACCTGGAAAGGCGCCCCTGTCTACCTGAAAGAGATGAACATCACGGGCGCCATGATGGTATTGCTGCGTGATGCTGTTCACCCCAACCTGGTGCAAACCCTGGAGGGCACCCCCTGTTTTATGCATGGTGGCCCGTTTGCAAATATCGCCCATGGTTGTAACAGTGTTCTGGCCACGCAGATGGCAATGCATCACGCGGACTGGACCATCACCGAAGCTGGTTTTGGTTTTGACCTAGGTGCTGAGAAGTTTTTCCACATCAAGTGTCGTTCAGCCGGGCTCGACCCCGATGCAGTGGTGGTGGTCACGACTTTGCGGGCACTGAAACTGCACGGCGGCAACGCCAAGGACGATCT
>CALJWY010000012.1 GCA_937974465.1 uncultured Lysobacterales bacterium
ATCTTGAGGATAACCCCGATATCCTCACGGCCGAACCTTGCAAGACTGCGACCCAGCCGACGCACATCATCCCGGCTGTTGGTAAATGACAGGCCAATAATGTCAGCGTGTTGAACAGCGAATTCGAGATCCCTCTCGTCCTTTGCACTCAGAGCCGGTAAATCAAGACTGGTCTCGGGCAGGTTTATACCTCTTCTGCCCTCCAGTTTTTCCACTGGTTTTCGTGTATGCGTAATTCGAATCTGAATTTGTGTTGCATCTCTTTTCTCAACAATTCCGGCAATTCGCCCATCATCGAAATATATAGGCTCACCCAGTCTTATGTCCCGGTAAACTTCCGGAACCGCCAGCGACACCGTACCGGGGTTCAACAAATCGCCAGTTTCATCATGTAAAGCGGCTGTCCCGGGCTCATGCGAAAGTGACATGAACAACATGTCCCCACTGCGAATCAGGCTGATACTTTCGGTCGGCTCAAGGCTGTTGATACACGTTTCACGGCGTGCTTCACCCGACTTGCTGCTCTGCGTCAATGTGATTCCATTGGCCAGGTAGGCGGTTTTTTTTGCCTCGGCCCAGCAACCGTTTGCAGCCACGTCCCTGACCTTCCAGGTTCTCTTGGAGCCACGGTTGTCCACAAACCTGATCCGGTCACCGCTCTTGAGCGCCGCCAGCCAGTCCGCATCCAGAACAAGGCTGGCGTCTGCAATGGGCGATTCTGAGAAATATTCGGATGCCTTTGTCAGCCAGATGCGTGCCGGGCGCAGAACCCGCCCATCTTTTGCCCTTGCGGGTCTGACCTTCATCACCGACGGGATTGCCTCCATCGGGCCAAGGCGAAGTTTAGGTCCGCCCAAATCCATTAAAACCCGGCAGGATAAGCCGGTCGCCTTCTCTGCATTACGCAGGTGTTCTATCGTGCGGGCCCAGATATCAGGGCTATCGTGCACACAGTTGAGCCGCATGCAGTTCATGCCACTTGTCAGCAAGGTGTGCACCATTAAGTAGTCTTGCGCCGCTTCTGCCGATACCGTGACAATGATATGCTCGCGCCGGTTCTCGGGGTGC
The DNA here is from genome assembly GCA_937974465.1 of uncultured Lysobacterales bacterium. Classification (GTDB taxonomy): domain Bacteria; phylum Pseudomonadota; class Gammaproteobacteria; order Xanthomonadales; family SZUA-36; genus SZUA-36. The sequence goes on from CALJWY010000012.1 coordinate 1,069, forward strand.
TGCCCGAATAACCTGAGCGTATTCAGCTCGAGTTGGCCTTCGCCACTTTCAAAAGCGCTGTAAACACCCCCGGATTCCGGTTCGACAGGTTTATGTCCGCTCACCAGTTGCAGGTTATGCAGCACCGCATTGATGGTTGCCATGACATGGGCTTCTGCACGGCCCAGGGAAGACATTCCCAGGCGAGCCAGTTGGTCTTGCAGAGGCCTGATATCCTGGCTTCTCATAGCCAGGTAGTGCAACAGGTTCTGGGCGCTCGGGTAGCGGTCTGATGGCAACTCCTGCAGGAAAGCCCTGCCGCTGTCCGCTTTCCTTTCAATTGACAGGCGCAAAGATTCGACCTGTCTGATCAGGTCTTTAAATAATGTTACGGGCACCGGCCCATGTGCGCTGGAGTTCATGTATGCAACCTCGCAGCTTTACTGTAAACCTCCGCTCATAAAACTCACTTGACCCAAATCAAGCTTGCGAATCATTCAGGTCAACCCCGGCCATTGGTGCTCTGCGCCCCGGCAGACAACACCGAGCCTCAAACGCTGGCTTATACCTACGCTTCGGGCACACCTGCTTTCTTGAGAATCTTGTCCATCAAACACCAATTGGTCAAGCCACTCTGGAAAAGATTTGCACCGACAAACACTGTGAACCACAGCCAGTAGCCAGAAACATATATGGGGCTGGCTGGGGCGCCAAGTGCAAGCGACAACAGTACGAAAAACCCGGCAATTACGCGAACCGTACGATTAATATTCATGTTCTGACTCCTTGGTTTATACAATAAGTAAATACTACATTTACTGGCCTGACAAGCACAGATCTCGCGGGACAGATCAAGTTCAACCACAGCCATCAATTCGCCCCGGATGGGAATCAGCGTTTGAGCCTTCAGGAGCAGGCAGGTTTTAAACAGGTAAACAAAGGCAGACCCTAGCGCTTATAGAAAGATCCTTCGCCAGCTGGCCGGTTTCTGAAGCGCTTGTAGGCCCAGAGATATTGATTCGTGTCTACAGCGATGCATTCTTCAATCCCACGGTTTACAGCGGTTGCTGCTGTGCGCAAATCGGCAGCGTAAATGGCTTCATCCGCCTTGAAGAAATGCACCTGGTACCGACCGCCTTGGGTCCGTTCACATACTGAAAAAAGAACCGCTGCACCGGTCCGCCGCGCCAGTCTTGGCAACAGAACACCGGTTAGAGCCTCAACCCCGAAAAAGGGCGCGAACTGCCCCTCTCCACCCGTGGGCTCCTGGTCGGGCAGCAAGGCCGCCAATTGACCGTTGTTCAACAGCTTGAACATGGACCGCACCCCGGTTGCGTTTGCGGGGATCATATGCGCACCGCTACGGCGGCGTTTTTCCAGCAGCATCTGGTTAATCTCGGCATGCTTTCCAGGCTTGTAAAGAATGGCCGGGCCATATTGGTTCATAAAGAGATTTAACATCTCCCAGGCCCCGCAGTGTGGTGCAGCAACAATGGTTCCCTTGCCACTGCTCAAAGCCTCTTCCAGGTATTCCAAACCACGAATCTCTGCAAAACAACTGGAGATCTTATCCATTGGCCAATGCCACAACATGCCTGCTTCGAAAACGCCACGGATATAGTGCGTCATGCTTGCGCGGCCAATTTTTCCCCGTTGCTTAGAACCCATGTCCGGGTAGGCTGCACGCAGGTTCAGGCGGGTTACCCGACGCTTGCGTGGCGACAGGTACCAGAGAATGGCGGCCACTGGTGGCGCTAAATATTCAGCGGCTTTTGGCGTGACCAAACTGAGTACCCGCATAATGAAACGGATTAAAAATAATTTCATTAAAGTCTGTTCTTGTCCGGTTGTGCAGCAATGCTAACATTAACCGTACCGAATTTTTCCAGGATATGGTCTTGAAATGATTGCATTACTACAAAGGGTATCTGAAGCCAGCGTGCTTGTTAATGGCAACCCTGCGAACGAGGGGTGCGAAGGCGAGGTCACCGGGCGCATTGGAACCGGGATCCTGGCACTCGTCGCGGTCGAAAAAGGTGATACCGAAACCCAGGCGGACAGGCTGCTTCAGCGCATGCTCGCCTACCGGATGTTCGAAGATGACACTGGTCGCATGAACCTCGACCTGTTGCAGGCTGGCGGACAATTGTTGCTGGTGTCGCAATTTACGCTGGCTGCAGATACCAATCGTGGTAACCGGCCAAGCTTTACCCCCGCAGCGGAGCCGTCAGAAGGCAGGAGGTTATTTGACTACCTGCTTGAGGCTGCCCGCCGTGAACTCGGGGAAGTACCCAGTGGCCGTTTCGGCGCCTATATGAAAGTCAGCCTGGTGAACGACGGACCGGTAACATTCCGTCTTCGCGTACCGCCACCTGTCGGGGCGAAATCATAAATCAGCTTGTTGCTTTTCCTCGAATTCCTTTAGCTTACGGGTCAGGGTATTGCGGCCAAGACCCAACAGACGGGCGGCTTCTACGCGCTTGCCGCCAGTATAATCAAGCGCGCAATCCATGATGATTTTTTCCAGCTCAGTACGGGCCTCATTCATCAAATCAGTCTGACCATTGAACATTGCCTTGCGAGCCCAGGATTGCAGTGCAGCGGGCCAGGAATCGTCGGTTTCAGCCATGCTGCCCTTCTGCTTCAAACTGGCTGGTAAGTCTTCGGGCAAAATCTGCTCGCCGGGGGCCATCACACAAAGTTGCTGGCATAGGTTCTGTAACTGGCGAACATTTCCCGGCCAGGCCTTTTGCTGAAGCGCCACAATAGTTTCCGGCGCCAGGTGCTTTTCCTCCAGGCCCATCTCCATCGCCGCCTGGCGCAGAAAATGTCGGGCCAGCAGGGGGATGTCTTCATCCCGGTCCCGCAGTGGAGGCAGTTCGATCGTGATCACGTTCAGGCGATGATACAGATCCTCACGGAAACTCCCCTCGGCAATTTTTCGCTGCAAATCCTGGTGCGTTGCTGTCAGGACCCGAACATCAGCCCGTAGCAGGTCGCGACCACCGACACGATGATAGTCACCTTCTGCCAGCACCCTCAGAAGCCGTGTCTGTAACGGCAGGGGCATATCGCCGATTTCATCCAGAAACAGTGTGCCCCCCGCGGCCTCTTCAAAACGGCCTGCCCGGCGCGCATGAGCCCCGGTAAAAGCGCCCTTCTCATGGCCAAACAATTCAGACTCGAGCAATTCGGCAGGTATCGCCGCCGTGTTGATTGCAATAAATGGACCGCCAGAGCGCGGGCTGTGTTGGTGCAGCGCTCGGGCAACCACTTCCTTACCGCTGCCGGTTTCTCCGGTCAGCAGGACGCCGATGCTGGAACGCGACAACCTGCCAATGGTGCGAAACACCTCCTGCATGGCCGCAGAATCTCCGATTAGCTGACCGGATTCGGCCGGCTCATGGACAGCAACCGGAGCAGCCGATGGTATCGCAGATGCCCGGGCCACCACTGCCAGTACCTGGTCCAGGTCAAAAGGTTTGGAGAGATAATCATATACACCCGACTGGAATGCAGAAACCGCCTGGTCCAGGTCCGAGAAAGCCGTCATCGCAATGACGGGTATATCCAGGTCGCGCTCCTGCAGGTATGCCAGCACGGTCAGGCCATCGGCATCTGGCAGGCGTATATCGGTAATGATGACATCAGGCTGAGTTGAATCAAGGGCTGTACTGATGGCTGTGACGCTGTCAAAACTCCGTGTTTCATAACCTGCTCGCCGCAATGCCCTTTCCAGGACAAAGCGAATGGCTTCGTCGTCATCCAAAACCCAGACCAACACCTGCTCAGTCATGTGCGCGCTCCAGTGGCACTCTTAAGGTAAACCGACTTCCAGGGTCCAGCGGTGCATAACTTAACAACCCTTCATGGGCTGCAGCGATCTGTTGCGCCAACGCCAGGCCCAGGCCGGTGCCATCGCGGCGACCAGTTACCATGGGCAGGAACAACATGCTGCGTAAAGATTCCGGTACCCCGCAACCATCGTCTTCGATGTCAATGCGAATGACGCTGGTGGTGCCGGGTTTTAACATGGCGCTATCGTAGTCCACACGGGTGCGGATCAGGATTTCCTTTGCGCCAGCCTGGAATGCATTCAACAACAGGTTGAGAAACAACTGGCGCAAAGCTGAGGCATCCACCATGGTCTGCGGGATGCTGGGATCATAATCCTGGATAATTTTCACCTGTTCGGTAGATTCAAGTAGCAACAACTCCGTGGTTTCATGCAAAACAAAATGGATATCGACCAGGCTTCGCTTGAGTTCCTGTTGGCCAAAGCGGGCCAGCAACTCGTCTATCCGGTCAACCTCTCGCATGATCAGCTCAGCCAGGGTTCCCAACTCCTGGCCATTCAGTTCAGCAGCCATCATTTGCGCCGCACCCCTGATACCCCCCAGGGGGTTGCGTATTTCGTGTCCGAGGTTACGCCTGAGAAGATCCATCATGCCCGTCTGCACCTCGCGCTGTTGCAGCTTGTTTTGCTGCAGTTGCCATGTAAGGTCATAGAACTCCAGCAACATAGCGTTCCCGGGCAGCGGCTGAATGGTGCAGTCAAACAGGCCACCTGCCATCTCGCATTCGCGGACATGTCTTCCCCGGCTTTCAGTAACCGATACCGCTATGGCCTCGGTCAGGGTGCCCGGAATACGCTCCAGGTTCGCGAACGCAATACCACGGGCACGTTGCCTGGCAATCGCCAGGCAGTGTTCGGCGGCTGAATTCATGCTTTGAATACAGCCAGCATCATCCAGTTCTATGATCCCGGTTGAAAGTGAGTCAAGCATTGGATTGCCAGCCTGAAATTATCCACCACCATGAGGTGTTGGGCGCGGCCTGTTACCGATACCCGCACGCCTGACGAAAAAGGTGACCGGACCGGCAGTGGCAATACTCCGGTTCCTGGCATCTTTCAATTGGGCCGTTACCTGGTGCTCACCGCGCTCCAACCCAGTCACCGGTATGATCTGTTCAGAGGTGGTGGCCTGTTCCTGGCCATCGATCAGCACGGTAACCTGCATCCCCGGTTGTAATTGGTAGCGCACGTTCCATGCCACGGTAATGACATTCTCCGGTTGCCAGATGGTTTCCTCTTGCTGTGGTGCGACGATAGAAAAGTCTTTGTAGTTACTGCGCAGGTACCTGAGAGACATTTCCTTGCCATCTTCGGCACCGGCTTCCTCGTCCACCTTTTTCTCCGGTGTTTCGTAAGTGGGCGCCTCGATAACGCTGATCGGTCGTAACTCGATGGGTGCAGAACCATCTTCGGGCGGTTTATCCGTGTAGGTAACATTGCCCTTTTCATCCACGGTTTTATAAACCTGTGCCGTCAGCGGATTAACCGCAAACATCAATGAAAGCGCAATAGCAGTCAGAATAATTGTTTTGTGAATTTTAAGTTTCATCGCCAGACTCCGTAGCTTTTCCGGATCATTACACCCCGCCAGATGCGGGGTGTGCCGGTTTCCCTGGAACCGCCGAATGACAATTCCCAGTGCTCTGTCAGCTGACAGCTTGTGAACTCGCTGACCCTGTATTGTAGGGCCGACAAAGCACTACACAGAATAATACATATCAAACTCAACTGGATGTGTCGCCATGCGGAACCGGGTGACTTCTTCCATCTTGAGCGCGATATAACCATCAATCAGATCATCGTCAAATACACCACCGACCTTCAGGAATTCCCTGTCTGCGTCCAGCGCCTCAAGGGCCTGGGCCAGGCTTGCACATACGGTCGGGATACTCTTGACTTCTTCCGCCGGCAGATCATAGAGGTCCTTATCCATGGCCGGGCCTGGATCAATCTTGTTAACGATACCGTCAAGGCCAGCCATCATCATGGCCGCAAACATCAGGTAGCCATTACCGGTCGGGTCACCAAAGCGCACCTCGATACGGCGACCCTTGGGGCTGCCAACAAAGGGGATACGGCAGGAGGCCGAGCGGTTTCGGGCCGAATAAGCCAGCATCACCGGTGCCTCATATCCTGGAACCAGGCGTTTGTAGCTATTGGTTGATGCATTGGCAAACGCGTTAAGCGCCCGGGCATGCTTGAAGATACCGCCGATGTAGTGCAGCGCCATAGTGGACAAGCCACCATATTCTTCGCCGGCAAACAGGTTCTCGCCATCCTTGAAAAGCGACATGTGAACATGCATACCCGAGCCGTTGTCACCCACCAGTGGTTTCGGCATGAACGTGGCCGTTCTGCCCGTGACATGCGCTGCATTGTGGGTTGCATACTTCAGAATGAGTAACTCATCGGCCTTACGGGTCAGGGTGTTGAACTTGGTGCCAATCTCACACTGGCCAGCCGTTCCGACCTCGTGATGATGTACTTCCACTTCCACACCCATATCTTCAAGTATTCCGCAAATGCTGGCACGCAGGTCGTGCAGGCCATCCACCGGGGGAACTGGGAAATAACCGCCTTTTACACGAGGACGGTGGCCGTGGTTACCTTCCTCGTACTCGGCACCGGTATTCCAGGCGCCCTCTTCAGAGTCGATGTTATAGAACGTGGAATGCATATCGGTACCAAAACTAACGCTATCAAATACGAAAAACTCCGGCTCGGGGCCAAAATAGGCAGCATCTGCAATACCACTGGATTTAAGGTAGGCTTCGGCACGTTTGGCCAATGAGCGCGGGCAGCGGTTGTAGCCTTCCATGGTATCGGGTTCCAGCACGTCGCAACGAATAATCATCGTGTTGTGCTCCATGAAAGGGTCCATGACCGCAGAGTCAAGATCAGGCATTAAAACCATGTCTGATTCATTGATACCCTTCCAACCCTTGATTGAAGAGCCATCAAACATTTTACCCTCTTCAAAAAAGTCTTCATCAACCATGCTGACAGGCATGCTGACGTGCTGCTCTTTACCGCTGGTATCGCAAAACCTTAAATCGACAAATTCAACCTGTTCGTCAATGATCATTTTCTGGATGTTTTCTACGTTCATGTCTTTATTCCTGTGCTATTCCTGAATTAAGGTCCAAATTGGGTCACTATATACATGCAGAACTCATGCCAAATTGATTAAGCAAAACGAAAACCCACAAAAAAACCTATTTTACGTTTTTAGCCGTCATTTAACGTCATTTAATAGCAATTTACGGACTTTTGAGTTTAGCCAAAGAAATCAGCATCAATGGTAGATATCCATAATGCACCATTATGGCACTTTATAAATATTTTTGCACTATATTGGTGCGTATTTTAGAAGAAGGCGATCCAAAGCAGGGCAAGACCCAGCGCAAGGCGATAAATAACGAACGGCACCAGGCCTACGCGCTTCAATAGGGCAAGAAATGCGGTGATACAAAACCAACCAGCGAACGCAGACAGAACAACCGCCAGGCTGAACTGCACCCAGTCAATGTCAGTTTGATTCAACAGCATCTTCAAGACACCGTAGGCACCGGCGAAGGCAATAACCGGGATTGACAGGAGAAACGAAAACCGCGCCGCGGCATCCGCATTGAACCCCAGCATGCGGCCCATGGTAATGGTGATTCCCGAACGTGAGGTGCCGGGCACCAGGGCGAGCATCTGTGCCAGGCCGATCATCAAGCCGGGCCGCATACTCATATCCTGCAAGGCTTTGACTTCCGAAAAACGCTTGTCCGCCCACCACAACAACAAACCAAAGCCAATGGTGCTGAAGGCAATAACCTTTATATCTCTGAGCACTGCTTCGACCCAGTTGTGCAACAACGCGCCAGCCAAAATGGCTGGTATGCTGGCAACCACCAGGGTCAGGCCAAGATTACGTGCTTGCTGATCGGTATTATCGGCGCTCAACCACGGCTTCAGCATCCCCATGAGGTCTTTGCGAAAGTACAGCAATACTGCCAGCAAGGTACCCAGGTGTGTGGCTACATCGAACACCAACCCCTGGTCAGGCCAACTGAACACACGGCTTCCCAGGATCAGGTGCGCTGAACTCGATACCGGCAGGAACTCGGTCAGGCCTTGTATCAGTGATAACACGATAATCTGGATGATTGTCATTGTGCGTAGCTTATCCTGTAAATTACATCTGCGTAATCATCCGATACCAGCAAAGCACCGTCTGGCATGACCATGACATCGTTGGGCCTGCCCCAGGCTTGCTCGCCCTGTAACCAGCCACTGGCAAAAACTTCCTGGTTTACGACTGTGCCATCGGCCAGGACACGCAGGGACAGGATCCGGTAACCAACTTTCTCGCTGCGATTCCAGGATCCATGCTGAACAATAAACAGACGGTTGGTGTATTCGGCCGGGAACATATTGCCTGTATAGAAAGCCAGGCCAAGAGCGGCACCGTGCGGATCAAGCCTGGCCACTGGCGGCGTGTAGTCACCACAGTCCCTGCCCTTGCCATATTCCTCATCCAGTAAATCCCCCTGGTGGCAATAAGGAAAACCAAAGTGCATACCAGGCTTTGGTGCGTGATTGAGTTCATCGGCAGGCAAATCGTCACCCAGATGATCGCGGCCATTGTCGGTAAACCAAAGCATGTGATTTTCGGGATGAAAGGCCAATCCCACGCTATTACGCACGCCCCGGGCATACGTGGTCATATCACTGCCATCGGCATTCATATGTCGAATTTCACCAAAACCTGCTTGGTCACAGACATTACAGGGAGCACCCACTGGAATATAGAGTTTGCCATTCGGCCCGAAGCGCAGGTACTTCCAACCATGGCTTTTATTGTCCGGCAAGGCATCACTTACCACGACCGCAGGCGACGGATGATCCAGGCTCGACTCAATTGAGTCATAACGCAAAATGCGCCCAATCGCTCCCACGTATAAGGCGCTATCCCGAAATTCGACGCCGGATGGCATATTCAAACCGCTATCGATTAACCTGACCTTGTCTGCCCGTTGATCATTATCGGTATCAGATAGTGCCCACACTTTGCCGGCATGCCGGCTACCTACAAAGATGGTGCCCTGCTCAGCTCGCACCATCTGTCGTGCATTTTCAACATCTTTTGCGTAAATCGATATCCTGAATCCTGGCGGCAATCGTATCTGGTCAAGACGCACCTCTGCCTGGCCGGGAATAAACAGCAGGACACCCAATAACAACACACTGATTCTGGAAAGCTTCACGCCCGCTATGGTAGCAGTTGACGGGATTCCGGACAGCATTGGCAACGCAGTAGAGCATTACGCCAGAGCATGCCATAGAATATCCGTTTAATCGGCTTAAGAAATGGACTCAACCATGCGCATATTGACCTTCGTTCTTGGCGTTTTGCTATCAACGGCCTCGCTGGCCATGCCGTCTGCCCAATACCTGCCGAAAGACGCGCAGCTGGACACATCCATACCCTCGCCCGAGTCGGTATTGGGCTGGGAACCGGGTGACTGGCGGATTCATCACCCCGACCTTGTGCGATATCTCTACACACTGGCCGAGTCGTCAGACCGGGTCAGCATCAAGGTTACCGGTTACACCTATGAACAGCGCCCCCTGTTGCAACTGATCATCAGCTCTAAAGAGAACCAGGGCCGCATTGAGGAATTGCGCGAGGCGCATCTGAAAGCAGCACAGACCGGTGACAAGGATGCGCCGTTGGTCGTTTGGCTGGGTTATAGCGTGCATGGTGATGAGGCCAGTGGCAGCAACGCCGCGCCTGTAATCGCCTGGTACCTGGCTGCATCTCAGTCAGACTATGTCGGCGACCTGCTGGAAAACACCATCATTATCATCGACCCCAGCCTGAACCCGGACGGTTTGGACCGGTTTGCAAGCTGGTCAAACTCCAATCGCAGCATGACACAAGTGAGCGACCGCAAAGCGCGCATCCATAATCAGAACTGGCCGTCAGGGCGCACCAACCA
>CALJWY010000013.1 GCA_937974465.1 uncultured Lysobacterales bacterium
CGCCGCCGGGTTGACGCAGGAGCGTATTCAGACCCAGACAGCGTTGCTGGAATCGTTGTTTGACAGGACCCTGCGCAGCCACCCGGACTGGTGGTGCCAAAGAGGGAAGAGAAGCACAGGCGAGCCCAGGGACTGGAAAACCTTTTTTGTCGAATTTGAATACCGGGATGTGACGGATATGAACAGGGAGTGGGAACTGGATGCGGGCACAAGATTCTCGAAACGAAGAGAACTGGTGTGGATGTCAGCCGACACATTATGTGATATCTACGAACATTCGCCTGACCGGCTGTGGAAGAGGGTCCGGCAGCTGGTAAACGCGAAAGAAACCATACAAGCGATAAAAATCTGCGTGGCCGAGAGGTAGAAGTCCGGGTGCCTGTCCGTGCTGCGGTTGTTGATTGCGTGTATAAACCTTGCAGTATACGAATTAATGACTTATAAGATATTTCAGGGTGTTTTTACACAACCATTATAACTCCTTATATTTCCTGCTATGCGCGCAATAATTACCCGGCATTACAAGACGCTGATTAATGCGTCTGAGCAGATTCTGGGTTGGGGAGATTCACCACGGGATAGTGGCTGGAAGGCCGATGTCGAGTTCGTCTCCGCACGGCTGCAGGAGCACGAGATCAATTTTGATGCCGTCTACTCAAGCGACCTGGAGCGGTCCCGGCAGACTGCAATGTTTCATGCCAGGCTTTTTGGTATAAATATCATCCACGACAATTCGGCACTGAATGAAGTCAACTACGGGAAGCTCTACAAAAAGAAAAAAAAGTGGGTGGCTGAGCACTACCCACGACACAAGAAGGACCCGGATTTTGTATACCCGGAAGGCGAGAGTTTCCGCCAGATGCAGCAGCGCAGCGTCAGTTATCTTTCATCCGTGGCAAAGAAGCATCCTCAGCAGACTGTTCTCTTCGTCGTTCATGCCGGTGTGATCAGGGGGCTTGTCAGCCATTTTCTCGGTCTGAACTATGCGGACCATCTCACGCACAAAATATCACACCGCTATATCGGTGACTTCCTGTTCGATGGAGAAACCTGTGTGCGTTATGACGAACTGGGCAAACCGTCCGGGTTTGTGAGTGACGGCGTTATCGAGATACCCTTGTCCTGTCCTGTCACAGAGGGTCCGGTGATTTCTGCAGAATCTCAGCCTGTGCCGGAATCTTCCGGCCGGTCTGCCAAGGGCTCCTGAGTTCCCCGGATTTCCTCACTCAGCACTGGTCCAGTCGGGTAAACATCCTGGCGAGGCACTGGATCGTGACTGCCCCCTGGTACTGCCCGTCATCCACAACAAACAGGTAGCTGGTGTCGTTCTGCTCCATCATGGCCAATGCCTTGATGACGGGTGCATTAGAAGGTAATGACAGGGCCGGCTCCTGCATATAGGGGTCCACGGGGGTGCAGAGCAACTGTTTTGCCTTGGCCTCGACATCATCCATGCAGGACATCTCTTCACCCAGGAATCTGGCTGACTCGATTATGTAGTCGGGCAGGCAGGAGAGCTTCAGGATATTTTTCAGCGTGACCCGGCCCGCAATGCGACCTGACCTGGTGCAGAAGGGGAGTGCCGGAATATGGACTCTGCCACATTCCACGAAGACCTCGCGCACCGTCATGCCACGACTGGCGACCTTGGTAGGGATAAGTATTTGTTTCAGTTTCATAAGGATTCCTACAGGTAGCGAAGGTAAATATAGCCGCTGGCGATCACGATGCTGAGTATCATCAGGGGAAAGGCGCCCGCCATGAATTTCAGAAAATGGATGCGGTGGCCCGAGCGCTCGGCGAAGCCGGCGACAATCAGGTTGGCGCTGGCGCCGACCAGTGAACCATTGCCACCCAGGCAGGCACCCAGCGCCAGCGACCACCACAGCGGCATAAGATTCTCGGCACCTCCAAAGGTGGGTGCCATCGACTTGATCAGCGGGATCATGGTGGCGACGAAGGGTATATTGTCCACGAGGGCTGACGCGATGGCCGATATCCAGAGGATGGTCATTGCCGTCAGGGTTATGTCCCCGCCAGTCAGTTTAAGCGCCCGGTCCGCGAGTATTTCCAGTACCCCGGCCTGTTCAATGCCCTTGACCGCGACAAACAGGCCGATGAAAAAGAAGATGGTTACCCATTCAACCTTGCTGAAGGTTTTCTGGACATCTTCAGACTGCTGCTCCGGGCTGCGGTGCAGGTTTGAAAGCAGTAGTAGCAGCGCTGCACCGAACATGGCGATGCTGGCCGGCTCAAGCTTGAGTGGGTGTGCCATTACAAAACCACCGATTACCAGCGCAAGCACCGCCAGTGATTGTTTTAGCAGCAGTGCATCGGTAATCGCATCCTGCTCCCTGAATTGCATGATCCGCTCTCTTGCATCGTCCGTTGCCTGCAGCTTGCGCCCCCAGACTGCATAAATGATGCCCAGCGTTATCAGCAGGATGAGTGGTACCACGGGTGCGAGATTAAACAGAAAATCATTGAATGTCAGGTTTACCGCCGAGCCGATCATGATGTTTGGTGGATCGCCGATCAGGGTGGCTGTGCCACCGATGTTTGAGCAGAATATTTCGGCGAACAGGTACGGGTAGGGGCTGAGATCCAGCTCATGGCAGATCAGCAGGGTGACCGGCACGATCAGCAGCACCGTAGTGACATTGTCGAGCAGCGCGGAAAAAACAGCGGTCACGACAGAAAGCATGAGCAGGATGCCCCATGGATGTGCCCTGACCTTCTTTGCCGACCAGACGGCAATGTACTGGAAAATACCGCTGCGCTTGGTGATTGTCACAATGACCATCATGCCCGTCAGCAGGCCCAGCGTGTTGAAATCGATGCCACTGACGGCTGTTTCCTGGTTGAGAACACCCAGCATGACCATCAGGCCGGCACCCAGCAGTGAAACGATTGCCCGGTTGACCTTTTCCGAGACAATGACCGCATAGGTGACAACAAACAGGATCGAGGACACCCAGAGCGGGTCCCACCCGAACAGGATGTGCGCGGCAGTTGCTTCGGAGCCGTGCATTTCAGGTCATGCCGGTGGTGGTCCGGGGGGACGCGCACCGACCCTTTTCAATGCCTGTTTCTGCCTGTGTTGCCCCGGACAGTCCTGGTGCCAGGGTATGATTAGTCGGCATGCTCGGCGACTTCCTTGGGCACGACAGCCTTTGCCATACGCTTGGCGAAGTAATAGATGCGTTTCAGTTTTTCGATGATATCGATCTCCAGCGTGTAGGCCGCCAGCCGGTTTGGTTCTTCCGCAACCAGGCGTTTGGATTCATGCATGGCCGCGGATTCCATCAGGCGGTTGATGTCGCCCTTCATGGCAATGACTTCCTGCGCCGCGCGCTGGTCATCTCCCATGACCGCATCGATGGCCAGTTCAGTGGTAATCGAAACAACATCGTGCAGTTTGCGCAGGATCTCGCGCGTTTCTTCACTGATCGACACCTGTGCGTCGATTCCCTCGTTGCCAAGATACACCCGGTCGGTTTCGACGATGTCACCGATATTTTCCAGGTCGTTGGCGGCGGCCATGAGATTGACAAGCACCTCTGTCTGGTCCTCCGTCAGTGCTTTCTGGCTGACTCGTCCCAGGTAAGTCACGATGTGGCCATGCAGGATATCGACCTCGTCATCAATCTTGGCAATCTTTTTCAGCATGGGCCGGTTACCGTCTATGACGGCCGTCATGATGTTCTGCAACATGTCATTGACGCGGTCGCCCATGTGACCGATTTCAAGGCGTGCCCGGTCGAGTGCCAGCGAGGGTGTATCGAGGAGTTCCTCGTCGAGATAGATCGGCGCGGTGATGATTTTCGCTTCTACCGGTTTATCCGGAACCAGCTTCTCCACCAGGCGGGCAAACTGGCTGGTGAAACCGATAAAAATAAGCGTATTCGCTATATTGAAAACGGTATGGGCGTTGGCGATTTGCCGCGGCGCCTCGGCGGCCAGTTTGTCGGTGCCCGTTAATTCCGGGCTGACCGGCGAAAGCCAGGTCACAAATTCCGCGAGGTAGGGAATGAAGCCAATCCATACCAGCACACCAAAGACGTTGAACATCACATGTACCACGGCAGCACGGACGGCCTCACGCGGCTTGCCGATCGCGGCAAGCATGGCGGTCACGCAAGTGCCGATATTGGCGCCGAAGGCCAGCGCAATACCGGCCTCCAGGGTAATAAAACCCTGTGTCGCCATGACGATGACGATACCGGTGGTTGCCGAGGACGACTGGATCAGGCCGGTAAAGCCGGCCGCCACCAGGATACCGATCAGCGGATTTTCCATGCGGGTCATCAGGTCGAGGAACGGCTGGTAGCTGCGTAACGGGCTCATTGCATCACTCATGACGCTCATGCCGAAGAACACCAGACCAAGCCCCATCAGCATGCCGCCATATTGCTTGATCTTTTCCTGCTTGTAAAAGAACAACATACCGAAGCCGCCCGCGACCATCAGCAGGGCAAATTTGGTTACCTTGAAGGCGACGATCTGGGCCGTGATCGTGGTGCCGATATTGGCCCCCATGATGACACCGATGGACTGGGACATGGACATCAGGCCGGCGGTAATAAAGCCTACCACCAGCACAGTGGTGACCGATGAGGACTGGATAATGGCCGTTACAAATGCCCCCGTACCCGCGCCCATGAAGCGGTTGGTGGTAAGTTTTGCCAGGATGATCTTCATGCGCTCACCGGCGACCGCCTTGAGCGCATCGGCCATTTGCTCCATGCCGAAAAGGAACAGTGCAAGACCGCCGAGCAGCTTCATGCCCATGTTAAAGCCGTCGATGTCACCGCCCGGGGCAGATGCGGCGAATGCCGGAGTGACCGCAAGTA
>CALJWY010000014.1 GCA_937974465.1 uncultured Lysobacterales bacterium
TCGATGATGCCCAAATCTATTACATGGAATCCAGTATTCATGCCCTCAGGGGTCGGCCCCAGGCAGCCCTTGAAAGCCTGCAAATAGCCTATGAGCGGGGCTTCAGGGGCATATGGTTCCTGGGCATTGACCTGAGGCTTGAGTCCCTGCAACAGGAACCCGAATTTGTTGCCATCAAGGAAAAGATTGAAAGAGATATCTTCCAGGCACGGTCTGAAGTCGAATCATTTATAGTGGCAGTGCTGTAAAAGTTACCAGTTTCATCGCGCGAGGGTCGTGGTTTTTCGGCTTGCTGAAAACGGACACTCTCAATGGTTACATGCAGACAGCAAATCCAATCCAACCCGGTCGCGCCGATCAGCATAGCCATCGCCGTGGTGGCGCCCAGCTACACCACCTGGCGAGCTGAGACGGCCGAGTTGCAACGGCATATTCGCCAAGCGGTTATCGAAGTGGTGGCTATGCTCCACTGGCTGGTGGCTTGTCGCTAGACACCGGCAAAGCGAGCGACGTCTCCTACCCAGCGATGAATTAACTTTTCCGTCTGTTCCGGGTGGTGTTGTAACAAGGTGTTCGCCGCGTCAGGAATGATCTCCAGGAGTCCCGCGTCACGTGCAAGATCCGCCACCCGGAATAACAGCATGCCGGTTTGCCGGGTTCCCAGTACATCACCCGGGCCACGAAGCTCGAGGTCTTTTTCGGCAATCTGGAAACCATCCGTGGTCTGGCGCATGGTCTCCAGGCGCTGTTGCGACAGGTCGCCCAGTGGCGGGTTGTACATCAATACACAACTGGACTGGCTGGAACCACGGCCGACACGGCCGCGTAGTTGATGGAGTTGTGCCAGGCCGAGCCGTTCTGCATTTTCGATGATCATCAATGACGCATTCGGCACATCGACACCGACTTCGATGACTGTCGTTGCGACCAGCAAGTGAATGTGGCCTTCTTTGAATGATTCCATGACCTGTTGCTTTTCAGATGGCTTCAGGCGCCCGTGAACCAGGCCGACGTTGAGCCCATGCAGTTCGTCGCGTAATACATTGGCAACGTCTTCGGCGGCCTGGGCTTCTATGGCGTCAGACTCCTCAATCAGGGTACATACCCAGTAGGCCTGTTGTCCTGTCGCACACGCAGTTGCGACCCGGCGAATGATATCTGCACGGCGCTGATTGGACATCACGACGGTTTTGACCGGCTTTCTCCCGGGCGGAAGTTCATCAATGACCGATACATCCATGCCCGCATAAGCTGTCATGGCCAGGGTTCGTGGTATCGGTGTTGCTGTCATGATCAACTGGTGTGCCTGTTGCCGTTCGGTGCGGCCCTTCTCCAGCAGATCCATGCGTTGGTCGACGCCAAACCTGTGTTGCTCATCCACGATCACCAGGCCCAGCCGGTTAAATTCGACGCCTTTCTGCATCAAGGCATGGGTTCCGATCACGACCTGCGCACCGTCACCGATTCTGTGCAGGGCCTCGGTACGCTTCTTGCCGGTGACTTTTCCGCTCAACCAGACCGGGCTGATGCCGAGGGGCTCAAGCCAATCACTAAAGACACGAAAATGTTGCTCCGCCAGTAATTCAGTTGGAGCGGTGATCGCCGTCTGGAAGCCATTGTCGCTTGCTCTCAATGCGGCCAGCGCCGCGATCACGGTTTTACCTGAACCAACATCACCATGCACCAGCCTGAGCATGGGCTTGTCTGACTCCAGGTCCCGATAAACCTCTGCGCTCACCCGTTGCTGTGCACCGGTCAATGCAAACGGCAATCGTCGCATGAACTCAGGTTCGGCTCCGGGACATGGTCGTAGCTGCGGGGCTATTCGCGCACGTTGCAGTCGATGCAGTTTTTGCATGCTCAGGTTATGGGCCAGCAATTCCTCAAGCGCAAGACGTTTCTGTGCCGGGTGGTCACGCATGACCAGCGCCGCCACATCTGCATCGGCTGGTGGACGGTGAATATAATCCAGTGCGTCACTCAGGGGCTGCAGGTTCAATTGACCCAGCAGGTTGTCCGGTAACAGTTCCTCGAGCTCCAATACACCGCGGCGCATCAGGGCCAGAGCCTGGTCTGTCAGTTTTATCCAGTTCTTCTGGCCGAGGCCTTCGGCGCTTGGATAAACCGGCGTCAAACGGTCGGCAACCTCTTCCTCGCCATCTCCACCAAGTCGTTGGTAGCTCGGGTGGATCATTTCCAGGCCCTGGTAACCTGCGCGGATCTCTCCAAAGCAACGGACGAGTGTGCCGGCGGATAATTGTTGACGCTGGTAGGCCCGAAAGTGAAAGAACCGCAAGGTTATCCGGCCGGTCCCATCAGACAACATCACGACAAGCATGGAACGTCGTCCACGGACGATGGCGGAATGTTCGACGCGGCCCTCGATCAAGACGCGCTGGCCGGGTTGGCAACTACCTATCGGGTGAATGCGCGTGCGGTCTTCATAGCGGCTTGGCAGGTGAAATAACAGGTCAGTGACCTGCCTGATACCCAGTGCCAAAAGTTTTTCGGCAAGCTTGGGGCCGACTCCACTTAAGTCCGTTACTTCCATAGACCCGGGAGTTGTCAAAATATTGGCTCTTCTGTGACGTGCTCAGCGGTGGCTCAACAGCCGCCCAGGATCGCGTCCATTTCAACCGCAACTCCTTTTGGCAGCGAGGCAACACCAATTGCCGCACGGGCGGGATAGGGTGCCGAGAAATATTGCTCCATAATGCCATTGACCAGGGGAAAATCACCCATGTCGGTCAGATAGATGGTCAATTTGACAATGTCATCGAGTGACCTGCCGCCAGCTGTGCAAACGGCTGACAGGTTATCGAAAACCCTGCTTATCTGGACTTCGATACCACCTTCGACGACTTCCATGCTTTGCGGGTCGAGGGGAATCTGGCCGGAGACAAATATCAAACCCTTGTAATCTACAGCCTGGGAGTATGTTCCGATTGCTTGGGGTGCCTGGTCGGTATGAATAATTTTCTTGCTGTTCATATAACGTTCTCCTGGGCGGCCTCAGTGCTATTCTGAGTGGGACAAATTACGATTCAAAATATTCAGATTCACCAACTGTAGGTGGCCTCAGCCGAGGCGCGGATCTCCTGTAATGCGTGCGTTTTACAAGAATTTTTCTATGCAATGATTCTGCTCACGCGGGTCACGTTTCGGTTACGGCGCAAACGCCGCATGACGTGGGCCATGTGGTCACGGTCCTTGACGCTGATGATAAATAACAGGGTCGCAATTTCCGGGTTGGATTCGGGTTGCTCAATTTTTTCGATATTGCTGCCGGCCTTGCCAATACTGGCCGAGATATTGGCAAGTACGCCCGGAACGTTCTTTGCCAGGATGTGCAATGCAACTTCAAACATTCCCCGGCGGATAGGTGCCCATATGACATCGATGCAGTGATCGGGCTGTTTCCGCAGTTCCCTGACATTACGACAGTTGGCGCGGTGCACCACAACACCCTTGCCTGCGGATAAAAAGCCCATGATATTGTCGCCCGGTACCGGCCGGCAACAGGCGGAGAATGTCACCGCGCTGCCTTCAGAGCCGGCGATAGCCAGTGCCTCTGTTTCATCTCCGGATTCTTCGCTGCTGACTTCAGGCGCCAGCTTGGCAGCCACAACGTTGGACAAGAGGTTCCCGAGTGCCAGTTCGGTCAGTAAATCCTCCTGGCGGGCGAAGTGGTTGTCTTTCAAATACTGTTGCATGCGTTTTGCCGGCACCTCATCAAAATCGGAGCCACGGGTGTTCAGAGCGGTTTCCAGCAGGCGTAAGCCAAGTGCCACAGTATCGGCCTGCTCAAGACTCTTGATGTAATGACGTATCGCCGTTCTGGCCCGGGCCGTGCTGACAAAAGCGAGCCACTCAGGCATCGGATGTGCCGCCGGATCGGTAATGATCTCAACGGTCTGACCGTTCATGAGACGGGTGGAGAAGGGTACCTCAACCTTGTCGACCAGCACCCGGGCGGCGTGATTACCGACACCGGTATGAATCGCATAAGCAAAATCAAGGGTCGTGGCATTGTTCCGCAGATCAATGATCTTACCCTTGGGTGTGAACACGAAAATCTGGTCCGGGAACAGGTCAGACTTGGCTCCATCAAGGAACTCCATCGAATCTGTACTGTGCCGCTGTACTTCAACCAACTGCATCAACCATTCGCGTGCGCGGACCTGGGCTGAGCCGGAGGTGATTTCACCGCTCTTGTATTGCCAATGCGCTGCCGCGCCCTTCTCTGCGAGGATATCCATTTCCTGGGTACGAATCTGGATTTCCACTGGCAGATTGAAGGGGCTGTTCAAAATCGTGTGGAGAGACTGGTAGCCGTTTGACTTGGGCAAGGCAATGTGGTCTTTAAAGCGACCGGGCCTCGGACGATACAGGCTATGCACACCGCCCAGCGCGAGGTAACAGTGTGGCTCAGAGTGGGTAATGATGCGAAAACCGTACACATCGTTGACTTCCGAGAAGGACAGGTCTTTGGCCTGCATTTTGCGATAGATACTGTAAGGAGTTTTCTCTCTGCCCTTGATGTCGCAGGGGATGCCGGCCTCGTTCATTTTTCTCTTCAGGGCCTTGTGGATGTCGGCAATGATCTCGCTACGGTCACCGGTAACCGCCCTGATATGTTCTGCGATGGTGCGGTGGCGCCAGGGAAACAGGTTGGCAAAGCCAAGATCCTGCAACTCCGACTTGATGCTGTTCATACCAAGCCGATCGGCTATGGGCGCATATATATCGAGTGTTTCACGTGCAATCCTGCGGCGCGACTCATGTTGCATCGAGTCCAGTGTCCGCATGTTGTGCAGGCGATCGGCCAGCTTGATGAAGATGACCCGTAAATCCTCTGACATCGCCAGCATCAACTTGCGGAAACTCTCCGCATCGGCCTCGTGGCGGGTGCGGAACTTCATCTTGTCCAGTTTTGTCACGCCATCCACGAGTCCGGCAATCTCCTCGCCGAAGCGGGTTTCGATTTCTTCGCGGGTTAGCGGCGTGTCTTCAATGGTGTCGTGCAGGATGGCGGCGGCAACACTGATGTAGTCCATACGCATATTGGCCAATATGCGGGCCACGGCAACCGGGTGAAGGATATATGGTTCGCCGGTCTTGCGCGTTTGGCCTTCGTGAGCTTTTGAGCCGACTTCAAATGCGCGGAGAATAATGGCGACCTTTTCCGGCTCCAGGTAGGTGTTGAGCAGGTCTCTCAGATCAAGAACCGGCTCCGGTATGGTCATGGGGGTCGCCAGCATGGTGTCAACAGACCCTATGTCAAGGGGTTAGATCATCCTCCCCAGGCTGCATATCAAAGACCTCGGCGGCTTCAATTTCAGCTTGCAGGACGTCTACGCGTTCAGCGTCGATGAGGCCATCAGCAATCTCTCGCAGTGCGATGACGGTGGGTTTGTCGTTTTCTTCTTCAACCAGTGGTTCGGCGCCAGGGCCGATCTGACGGGCGCGCTTTGTCGCGGTTAACACCAACTCAAAGCGGTTATCGATGTTTTCTAGGCAATCTTCTACGGTAATACGTGCCATTTTTAAATCCTGTAAGGTGTAAGGCGGAACCGGGTATTTTAGCGTTTTCCGAGCCGCTCCGCCAGATATTGATGATCCTTGTTGGCCTTGCGTGGCCGTTGTCTGCGATGATCATTAATGATTGCGAGCAGTTCTTCAAGTGCTGCGTCAAAATTATCATTGACGACCAGGTGGTCAAATTCTGCCCAGTGAGATATTTCGGAGCGTGCATCACGCATCCGGCGTTGGATTACGGCCTCGCTGTCCTGTCCCCTCCGTGTCAGTCTTTCATGCAGGGATTCCAGCGAGGGAGGAATGATAAAAATCAGGCAACTGCCTGGAAATTCAGCGCGTACCTGGTGAGCGCCCTGCCAGTCGATATCCAGAATGACATCTCGGCCCTGGCCCAGTTGTGCGGCAATGGACTTCCGGTTGGTTCCATACAAATGATCGAATACCCGGGCGTGCTCCAGGAAATCACCGTCCTCGATCATCTGCGTAAATTCCGGCTCGGAAACAAAATGGTAATGTTGGCCATCAGTCTCACCCGGCCTGGGTCGCCGCGTGGTATGCGAAATAGAGAGCGCAAGGCCCGCATCCCGCTTTAACAGGCCGTTGATCAGGCTGGTTTTGCCGCCTCCTGAAGGTGCGGCAATCACAAACAGACTGTGCGGACGGTCTGGTTTATTCAATATTCTGTACCTGTTCCCGCATCTGCTCAATGAATACTTTAAGGTCTACTGCAGCCTGGGTGGTGCGCTGGTCAACCGACTTCGAGCTGAGTGTATTGGACTCGCGATTAAACTCCTGCATCAGGAAATCGAGCCTGCGGCCAACGGGCTCTGACAAATCCAATACCCGGTAAACCTCCTGCACATGCGCATCCAGCCGGTCCAGTTCTTCATCAACATCGATTTTCTGTGCGAGGATGGCAACCTCCTGTTCAAGCCGGCCCGGATCAAGCGGTTGTGGCAGATCATTGACGCGATCCAGCATCCGCTGTTTCAGGGCAACGCGAATTTCCGGCAGCCAGGAACGGATACTGCCAACCAGGGATGCAACGCCTTCCAGGCGTTCACGGATGGCATTGGCCATCTGCTCACCTTCCCGTCCACGGCCATCCTGCAAATCCTGAGCCGCCTCCACCAGCAGTTCCATTGCGGCAGCCTGTAACGGCGCCGGATCGGGGCGTTTTTCCTCAATGATACCCGGCCATCTCAGCAGCTGGTCAATGTCCGGCTGCTCTTCGCAGTTCGCCAGCCCGGTCAATTCCGTGCGGACATCCAATAACTCACGCGCGAGTGGCAGGTTAAGTTCAAGGCCGCTGCCTTTTGCGCGCGCTGCCTCCGAAAACCTCAGCGTAGCTTCAATTTTTCCGCGACTCAGGTATTGACCAAGGCACTTTCTGATATCCGCCTCCAAAGGTCGAAACTCTTCCGGTAAGCGCAGACCGAAATCGAGGTAGCGGTGATTAACCGAACGCATTTCCCAGCTCAAACGGCCAAATTCATATTGACGCTCAACGCGGGCAAAACCGGTCATACTTCGAATCATTACTGTTTACATGTTGCAGGCAGTGGCACAATGGTAACGGTTAGCCCGCGAGGAGGCTATCCGGGAATGAGTTCCCGGACTAAAATAGTCGACCGTCATCTCTTAACCGACTCACAATCAGGATCATCCAATGAGACCCAGTGGCAGAGAAGTAAACGAGTTACGACAAATTAGTATTCAGCGCCAATATACCTGTCACGCCGAGGGCTCTGTCTTAATCGCCTGCGGTGACACCAGGGTTTTGTGCACCGCATCGGTTGAAAGCCGGGTACCGGCATTTCTCCGTGGCAGCGGCGAAGGCTGGGTGACGGCTGAATATGGAATGTTACCCAGGTCGACGGGTTCAAGAATGCGGCGCGAGGCGTCATCGGGCAAGCAGGGTGGGCGGACGATGGAAATCCAGCGCCTGATTGGGCGCTCGCTGCGGGCCGTGGTTGATCGTGCTGCGCTGGCAGAACATACCATCACGCTGGACTGTGACGTGCTGCAGGCAGATGGTGGTACCCGGACTGCCGCAATCACTGGTGCATACGTGGCCCTGGTTGATGCATGCAGGTGGTTGAAGAGCCAAAACAAGATTAAAAAGGATCCCGTGCACGGCCAGGTTGCTGCAGTATCTGTTGGGATTTTCAACAATACACCGGTGCTGGATCTGGATTATGCAGAGGACTCCCGTGCAGAAACCGATATGAATGTTGTGATGAACGATGGCGGTGGTTTTATCGAGCTGCAAGGGACAGCGGAAGGGCATGCATTTCGTAAAGATGAACTGGATCAATTGCTGGAGCTGGCAGATGCAGGAATCCGCTCATTGATGGAAAAACAATCAGCCGCACTGGCTGAGTAGACCCGGGGCTCAGCGTGCACCGGGAATATGTTCTGGCCAGTGGCAACCCGGGCAAACTGCGTGAAAT
>CALJWY010000015.1 GCA_937974465.1 uncultured Lysobacterales bacterium
ACTGGTTACCAGGGCCCTTGCGATGGCGATACGTTGCTGTTGTCCACTGGAGAATTGATGGGGGTAACGCCTCAGGATGTCCTGGTCCAGGCCAACGGTGGCAAGTGTGTCGCGGATTTTCCTGTGCTGTTGAGTGTTGTCACCGAGGCCGAAATGCAGCATGGGCTCAAGCAATGACTGTTCAATGGTCCGCCGTGGGCTCAAAGATGCTGACGGTTCCTGGAAGACCATTTGTATACGTTGGCGGGTAGTTTTCAATTGATGCGCTGGCATACTCAGAATGTTGTCACCCCGAAAGCGTATTTCACCGGATCCGGTTTTGACCAATCCCATGATTGCCCGTGCGATGCTGCTTTTGCCCGCCCCGGACGCACCTACCAGGCCGGTAATGCTGCCTGCGCGGACACTGAAGCTGACCCGGTCGACAGCTGCTTTTGTTTGCCGGTGGAAACTGACAGACAGGTCGCTCACATCAAGCAGCGGTGTCGCGTTAAGGGTGTGCTGCACGGTCATGACAGGGGCCTGAAACAGGCGACGCCAACACCCTGCGCATCATCCAGTTCCGGAGCAGCCTCGTCGCACACTGGCCGTGCCCTGGTGCAGCGGGGTGCAAAGTGGCATCCAGGCGGCAGGCGATCGGCGGTTGGAACCTGGCCTGGAATCGAAGCAAGAGATGACCCCTGCTGCACATTGATTTGTGGAATACAGGACACGAGGCCGGCGCTGTAAGGGTGTCGGGCATGGGCAAACAGGTGCTGGCTATCGGTCTTTTCCACCAGGCGACCACAATACATAACCAGGACCTGGTTACAGTTTTGTCTTATGACCCCGAGGTCATGGCTGATCATCAGCACTGCTGTCTGGTGACTTTTTTGCAGGCGCGCGAGTTGTTGCAGGATGATTGAACGGGTCGCGCTATCCAGTGATGTTGTCGGCTCATCCGCGATGATTACCGCTGGCTTGCAGATGGTCGCCATCGCGATCATGGCCAATTGACGCATGCCGCCCGACAGTTGATGTGGGTAGGTGGCTGCAATTTGCCCGGGGTCCTTGAAGCCCACGGATTCAAGCGATTCGCAAACAGCCTGCCGGATGACTTGTTTGCTGCCACCAAAATGACGCCGGTAGGTGGCACCGATAAGAGACCCGATGGTAAACACGGGGTCCAGGGCCGTGCCCGGCTGCTGAAATATCATGGCAATATCCCGGCCGAGAATGTCACGTCGTTGCGCCTGGCTCAGCCGTGAAATTTCTATACCATTGACTTTTATTGAGCTACAACTGGTTTTAATTCCGGCTGCAGGAAGCAGCCCAAGGATCGCCAATGCCGTCATTGATTTTCCGCAGCCGGACTCACCAACCAGCCCGGTAGCCTCGCCGGGCAGAATGTTAAAGCTGATATTGTCGACAGCATGGTTGCGATTTGAACCGGATTCAAACCAGATACGGAGATTGCTGACGCTGAGGGCCGGTGTCTTCACTGGATCACCCTGCGTGTGTCCACCGCATCCTGGAGTGAATCGGCCAACAGGTTGAAGCCCATCAGCAGGATAAAAAGAAAGCTGCCAGCTGCGATAAAATTCCCAAAATGACCCGCCAGCACTTCCTGTGAGCTTTCTGCCAGCATCAAGCCCCAACTGACGCCATCCTGAATACCGAGGCCAAGAAAACTCAATATCACTTCGGTATTGATAGCCGCCACGAATACAATAGAAGCCTGCACCAGCAAAATATGAAAGGTGTTGGGCAGCACGTGCCGGAAAATGATCAACAGGTCCGGAAGCCCTATGGCTTGCGCGGCTTCAATGTACTCGCGTTGCTTGATCCGGATTACCTCGCCCCGGATGATACGGGCGGTTGTGGTCCAGAAGGTGACGATCATGGCGACATGCATGGCCCAGGTATTTCCCTGCAAGGCATACGCTATCGCCGCCGCAAACAGATAAAACGGGATTGAGTCCAAAACACCTTTTATCCAGAGAATTACCTCATCAAGCCAGCCATTGCTGTACCAGCCCGACAAGGCGCCCAACAGTGCGCCCAGGATGGTTGAGCACAAGGTCACGATCAAACCGACCTCAAAGGCCGTGGCGGTGCCAAAAAGTGTGCGTTGGAAGATATCCTGGCCCAGTAAATTGGTGCCAAACCAATGTGAGGCACTGGCGCTTTCCCAGCGATTGCCACTGACCTCCGACCAGCCCTGTCCCAATAAGCCACTCCATACACAAATTGCAATAAAGGCAAAGGCAGCCACCACCATCAGTCCGCCCATGCCATATCGGTCTGATTTCAGTCGTTGCCAGGTGTCGTTCATCATGGCTTTGCAACCCGTGGATCGACCAGGCTGTACAACAGATCGTTGACGGTAAGCGCCAATACAAAAAGGACGCCGGTTAGTCCGACCACTGCTTTGAGCACCGGCTGGTCACCGCTGGTGATGGCGTTAAACGTGACCAGTCCAATCCCCGGGATTCCGAAATAACTTTCCAGCAGGAGACTGCCTGATATCACCACAAATGGTATGGAAAACATGATCCGGGTCAGTATGGGAATCAGGCTGTTTTTCAAGACATGCTTGAACATTAATTCAAATGGACTGGCTCCGTATGCCCGCAGCGTGCGGATGTGATCACGGTCAATCTCATCAGCCATGACCGCACGGTAGAAGCGGGTGTTGTAGCCAAGTGTCACGAAAACCAGCGCCAGTGTTGGCACAGTAACAAAGTACAGGTAGGAGCCCAGGTCATGAACCTGCCAGCCCCTGACCGGGAAAAGATTGAGACCATACGGCGTGCAAAGCAGAATTTGCAGGCCGATAATAATCACCAGGAAACTGACGCTCATGCCAACAACCGAAGCGCTCATAATCAGCTTGTCCAGCCATTTGCCGCGATACCAGGCCGCCATAAGTCCGAGCATCAGCCCGGCTATGTTTCCCAGCACAAAACCAGGCAAGACGAGTGCGATCGATATCGGCAAAGTGCGGCCGAGGATAGAGGAAACGGACTCTCCGCTGGAGTCTGACAATCCCAGGTCAAGGGTAACGAGTTGCTTCAGGTAATCGGCATAGCGGAGCATGAAAGGCTGGTCATAACCCAGCGCCTGCCGGACTTCCCTGATCTGATCAGCCGTGGGGTTTTTACCCAGGAGTTCGTAGGTTTTGTCGGGGCCAAAATAGACCATCAATAAAAAGCTGATAAAGGTTACACCCAGCACCAGGGGAATCCCGTATAGCAGTCTGCGGGCAACGTATGAACGCGTCATGGCGCCGCGCGCGAGGGTTCTGCCAGGTCAACAAACCGCATGAAGTAGCCACCCAGGAATGAGCGATCCGGTTTCATAATGATATTTCTATCCCACAAAAAGAGCAGGGTTCTGGATATTCCGTTGATGCTCACACAATCGTCGATCAACATCTGGTTCATCTGCCGGTAAATTGCAGTGCGCTCGGGTGATTCGCTCATGGCTGCACTGGCTTCATACAAGCGGTTGTAATCCGGGTTGTCATAGTTTGCTGAATTGGACCCGGGTGAGGCGTTTGGCCCGTAGTACAACTGCATGAGATTTTCTGCGTCAGGGTAGTCCATGGTCCAGCTGCTATTGATGAGTGCTACTTTGCCTTGTGAGTAGGCTCTTTGATAATCCCCATAGGTCGCGAAAATCATCGGGCGAATCTTGCTGGAGGGGTAACCTGCATCCATCATGAAGTTTCGGAACTGCTCAAAAATCTGTCGCTCGGTCACGCTGTTTGGAAAGCCATAGTCCAGCGTCGGAAGGGTGTTTTCATTCCAGCCATTTGCCTGCAGCAGCTCGATCGCGCCTTGCACGTCCCGCCGGTTGTAGCTGATATCAGCATCAGGATCGTATTCAGGGACGGCGGGTGCCAGGGCGCCGGGAAAAACCCTGCCGATATTGTAAAAAAATATCTCGTTTCTCTTTTCCCAGTCAAAAGCTTTCACCATGGCACAACGCAGCGCGCGATTTCGGCTGGCCTGGTGCGGGTCTGGATGATGCCCCAGGCGCTCATCGGCCATGTTGAAGTTGGTATAGATAAAGCCGGATTCCGGCGATGCTTCAAAATGATAGCGTTCGCCCAATTGCGGGCTGAGCTTTAGCGGGCTTCTCGTACTTAACACGTGATCAAACTGACTGACGGGAACCTTGATGAAGTCGAGTTCACCGGCAGAGAAAGCATTCCAGCGAGCAGCGTCCTCGGTGATGAACTCAAACTCCAGCCGGTCCACAAATGGTGGGATTTTGCCCTGCAGTACATGAAGCCCCAGGTCTGCCTGCGAAGCCGGGTCATAACCCTCATCTTCAAGATCAAATGGCTCCTTGCGAAAGTCAGGGTTTTTAACCAGCACTGCACGGGTATCATTTCGGCTGTCCAGCCTGAAGGGTCCCGAACCTACCGGGTGGCTGGACAACATCTGTCCATATTTCTCTACGGCCTCCCGGGGCACGATGGCCGCATATGCCTGGGTCAGGGTGTGGATCAGCTGGGGAAATGGTTGTATCAGAGTGATTTGGATAGTGTAGTCATCCAGCGCACGCAACCCTTCGACCTCTGTATCGTAGTCGGACCCGGCAACTTTCCAGTCATCGAGTCCTTCGATCCTGTTTTGCCATAACCACGCGCCTTGCGCACGACTGGCCGGATCAAAATGACGCTTGATGGAATAAACAAAGTCGTGTGCGTGCAGCTCCCTGCCAACACCTTGTGCAAAGGCCGGGTCGTCCATGAAATACACACCGGGTTTAAGACGGATGGTTATCCGTAATCCGTCGTCTGAAATTTCAGGCAGGCCGGCGGCCACATTGGGTTGGAGCTGGTAGGGCCGGGCAAGGTATTTATAGCGATATAAAGTATCGTAGAGGTTTACCACCATAAAATTTGCGTACAGGGAGGCTGACTGGGCCGGGTCGAGGGAACCGGGTGCGCCATCCATTGCGTGTTTATATGTTTTTACCGGCACGTCATTTTGCGTGGCGGGTGGATCCCCACAGCCACCCAGTAACAACAGTCCCAGCAACATGGCAATTTTAATTGTATTCGGCATTCTTCCCTATTGAGTGCCCGGGTTATTGGTGCACTTCAGAGGTACAAGCTTATCTTAGCGGGACAAAGCGTGCCAATGACAAAAATGGCCGGCATAAAAATAACCTGGTCCCTTGGTCAGCTATCCATCCGGGGTGGCCCCGTCGTCTTCAGGATAGTCTTCCAGGTACAGGTCATAATCCGCCATGGGTGGATCGCCATCATAGATTTGATATTGCCGGTTTTGTAGCCAGACATCGCGCATCAGCACATACGGATCGTACGCCTGTTCAAGCTCGGCGTCCTGGTCGAGAAACCGTGCCCGCTGGTCAATGCCTCTGAATATCCATAAGCCCCACTCGTTGTTGCCATGAATTGCCCGGCCCACGGGGTGGATGTAACTATCCGCAAGACGGCCTGTTCCATCCCTGAAGGTCGATGGGCCGAAAAAAGGTAGCATCAGGTAGCGGCTGTCTTCATACCCCCATTTCGCGAGCGTCTGACCCAGGTCTTCATTGTAATAGGGCATGCCAACCTTGGTGGCAACATCAAAGAAACCCAGCAAACCGACAGTTGAATTGAGTAAAAAACGACCAATACTGGAGCCGCTTTGCCTTAACTTCCCCTGTAATACCTGGTTGACGAAGGTGACCGGTGTGTCGAGGTTTCTGAAGAAATTCCCGACCCCTCGCTGGAACGGATCGGGCATGATTTTGTCATACCCCACCGCAACCGGTCGCACAACTTTATCCAGGCCATCATTGAACGCATACACCTTGCGGTTAAAGCCCTCCCAGGGATCATTTTGCGGATCGGTTTGACGGTTTTGCGTGCCGGCGCACCCGGCCAGAAAAAGGCTCAGCAGGACCAGCCAGATTAATGATGTACTCTTCAGCATTCGGGATGATCTATTCTGCCAATTCCAACTGGCCGCTGTTCAGGCGGGCAATAACATTATCAATGCCATTGGCCTGAACATCGGGCATGATCTGGTTGCGATAGGTTGTAACGTAGGATATTCCCTCGACGATAACGTCAAATGCCTTCCAGCCATGCGAGGTTTTATGAAAAGCATAATCAACCGGGGCCTCGCCCCCCGTGGGCAATGTGACACGTGTCCGAACACGGGTCATTTTTTCATTCAGATCACCGCGTTGTGGTAATACCTGGAGTTTAACCTCACTGCTGAAATGCAGCAGTCCCTGGGAGTACCGACTGACAAGCAGATTACTCATGCTCTCAGCAAACTCATCGATCTTTTCCTTTGCAAGCCCCCGACCGGCACGCCCCAGTATAAGACGTGCGGCATAATTGACGTCAAGCAAGGGTATCAGGTCCCTGCGCACCAGTTCCTGTAGCGCCTCCTGGTTCTCGCTGTAATGCTCCAGGTTATTCGCAACATCCTCAAAAATATGCACGGTTACATCTTCGACCAGTGAAACCGGGTCATCTCCGCCTATGTGGTCGGCGAAAAGACTGCCATGAAAACAGGCGATGGCCAACATTGAAATATGAATCAGGCGCCTCACTGGCTTTCCTCTTTGCTGGTGTTGAACAGGTATTTGCTAATCATGGTTTCAAGAACCACCGCGGATTGTGTTACGAAAATTTCATCCCCATCGGTGAGTGCTTCCATCGCACCCCCGGGTTCAAGGCCGACGTAGCGGTCACCCAGGACTCCAGAGGTCAAAATCGATGCGCTTGTGTCCGTTGGTATATCTGCAAAGCGCTCGTCAATACGCATTTTAACGATGGCATCAAACATAACCGGATCCAGTGTAATGCTATCTACAAGGCCTACCGATACACCACCGATCTTGACCGGTGCGCGTTCTTTAAGGTCGGCGACATTGCTAAAGCGGGCAGAGACAATATAGGTTTCTTCGCCAACCTGCATGCCATAGTCGGTTGCCTCGGTTGCCAGCCATAAGAGGGCAGCAACACCCATCAACAAAAATATACCTGATGTTAGTTCTACTTTGTAATTGGCTCGCATAAAATTTTCCGTCAAAAACCTGCTCGATATGTGTTCAAATTAAAAAAGATGTCATGATGAAATCGAAGACAAGCACCAGTACAGAACTTAGCACCACAGTCCTCGTTGTTGCTGTGCCGACACCCTCACCCGTGGGCTTTGCCTGGTAGCCAAAATAGACCGCAATCAGGCTAACCAGACCTCCAAATACCAGGCTTTTCCAGACGCCGCCCAGGAAATCCTTGCCGAAATAAATACCGCTGTGGAGCTTGCTCCAGAATATACCGGGGTCAAGACCCATGACGCCTATAGAAAACACGACCGCGCCCAGTATTGCAAACGCGTTGAACATGGCAGTCAGCAGAGGCATGGACAGGACGCCGGCAAGGAATCGTGGCAATGCAATACGCTGCACCGGATCGATGGCCATCAATTGCATGGCTTCAATCTGGCTGGTGGCTTTCATCAAACCGATTTCTGCTGCCACGGAGGTGCCGGCGCGACCGGCGAAAAGCAAGGCGGTTAATACAGGCCCCAGTTCCCTGAATAGTGATTTGCCGACCAGCAGGCTGACCTGGTCCGAGGCGCCAAATTGCTGTAATGCGTTGATGGACTGAAGGGAAAGAACCATGCCCACAAAAAAGCCGCATATCATGATAATGACCAGCGAGCGCGCACCGATCAGGTAAGTTTGCTGCAAGGTGCTTAACAGCAGCTGTCGCTCAAGGCGAATGCTGCCTAGCATTCGAACCAGGAACAACCCGCAGTGCCCGGTCTCGGCGATGGGGGCGAGTATTTTGCTTTTGCCGCTTGTTTGCATACCTATAACTCTGAGGCGTTCTGGTATTTGAAGGAAATCGGACCGTCCACCTTGCCGTTCATGAATTGGTCTACCGCAGCATCACGACTGTGCATCAGTTCTTCCGGGGTGCCTTCAGCAATCAATTTACCGGAGGCCAGGATGAAACAATGGTCAACCAGTTTTTTCATCTCGGCCACATTATGAGTAACGATAACACTGGTTAAGCCAAGAGTATCATTTGTCTCGCGAATAAGACGGCCGACCGTTGACATGGCAATGGGGTCCAGGCCGGTCATGGGTTCATCAAACAGTACAATCTTGGGATTCATGATGACCGCCCTTGCCAGGGCAACCCTGCGTGCCATACCGCCGGAAAGGCTATGCGGCATCAGGTCCTCGGTACCGGCAAGTCCTACGGATTCTAGCTTGGCCAGCACCCGGGAGCTGATCTCCTGCTCGCTAAGACGTGTGTGTTCTCTTAGCGGGGTTGCGACGTTCTCAAACACTGTCAGGTCTGTGAACAAGGCGCCATTTTGAAGCAGCACCCCGATTTCTTTTCTGCATGTATACAATTCACGGCGGGAAAGGCTTGAAACCTGCTGGCCATTTACTTCAATAGTACCCCTGGCGGGTTGGAGCTGTCCTGAAATCAGTCTCAGAATCGTGGTTTTCCCGACGCCGCTTGGGCCCATGATGGCAACGATACTGCCGCGCTCAACGTGCATGGTCACATCATCCAGAATGACTTTGTCGCCACGTTTAAAGTGCA
>CALJWY010000016.1 GCA_937974465.1 uncultured Lysobacterales bacterium
CCAATTTGCCGTCCGCGCTTCTCCTCGCACAAACCAATAACCGAGCCAACATAATCCTGCGGCACCAGGATATTGGTGTGAATGATAGGTTCGCGTACTTCAGCAATTTTGTTGACCGGGGGTAACTTGGCCGGGTTTTCAAGTGACAGGATTTCGCCGTCGGTCATTTCAATCTCGTAAATGACGGTGGGTGCCGTGGTGATCAGGTTTACATCATACTCACGCTCAAGGCGTTCCTGCACAATATCCATGTGCAATAAACCGAGGAAACCACAACGGAAGCCGAAACCAAGCGCTTCGGACGTTTCCGGTTCAAAGTTGAGCGCTGCGTCATTGAGTTGCAATTTCTCCAGCGCTTCCCTGAGGTCCGGATAGTCATCCGCATCGGTAGGAAACAAACCGGCAAATACGCGGGGCTGCATGGTTGCAAAGCCTGGCAATGGTTGCTCAGCCGGTGTCTTTGCAAGCGTTATCGTGTCACCGACGGGCGCGCCGTGTATATCCTTTATGCTGGCGACCAAAAACCCTACTTCGCCGGCTGAAAGAACCTCACGGTTTTCACGTTTTGGAGTAAAGACACCAACCTGGTCCACCTGGTGCTGATTACCGGATGACATCAGTTTAATTTTGTCGCGCTTGCTAACCGAGCCATCAACCACTCGTATCAACGAAACGACACCCAGGTAATTATCAAACCAGGAATCAATGATCAATGCCTTGAGCGGTGCATCCGGATCACCCGCTGGAATCGGTATATCGCGAACCAGTTGTTCAAGCACCTCTGCCACCCCTGCGCCGGTCTTGGCACTGACCTCGAGCGCTCCGGTCGCTTCGATACCGATGATATCCTCAATTTCTTGCTTGACGCGATCGGGTTCTGCAGAAGGTAAATCGATCTTGTTCAGAATGGGTATCACTTCGAGGCCCAGTTCAACCGCCGTGTAGCAGTTTGCAACACTTTGCGCTTCCACGCCCTGTGCGGCATCCACGATCAGCAAGGCCCCCTCGCAAGCGGCCAATGAGCGCGAAACCTCGTAGGAAAAGTCAACATGGCCCGGTGTATCAATAAAATTCAGATGGTAGACGTTTCCATCCTTGGCGGTGTAATCAAGTGTCACGCTTTGCGCCTTGATCGTAATCCCGCGTTCGCGTTCAATATCCATGGTATCGAGTACCTGGGCAGACATCTCCCGCTCACTCAAACCATCACATAACTGAATAAACCGGTCCGCAAGCGTCGATTTGCCATGATCCACATGGGCAATGATGGAAAAATTCCGTATGTACTTTTGGTCCATGTAATGCTTCAGCCGTCAACCGTCTCGTCAGTCACCCCTTTAATGGCGGGGAATGTGTTGCCCTCAATAATTAAAGGCCATTCGCTGATAACAACGAATGGCCTCCTTGTTCTCAACCCGTCATTATAACTGACTCAACCACTTACAACGCAATTATTACGTGGAAAATGGAGCGGGTTATTCCTCTTCCGGAGCACGCGGCGTATAGGCGATAAAACTGGCCGTTCCATTACGCCAGACTCGCAAGGCAACCGCTTTGCCCGGCTCAACACCTTCTACCAGGGCAGCGAAATCGTCCAGGTTTTCAACATCGCGATTATTGATCATCAGGATGACATCACCCGGCCGCAAACCCGCACGCCATGCATCATCACTGTCGATATCCGTGATCACCACGCCACCCTCAGGATCACCCAATTCACGCCTGCGCTCACCGCTGATCTCTTCAACCACCAGGCCCAGCGCGTTTCCATTATGGACGCTGCCACCGCCCTCTGCGATTGCCACGGAACTGTCTCCGTCCAACGCATCCAGGATGACTTCAAATACTCTTTCTTTTCCTTCGCGACTGACCGTCACGGTGGCCTTGGTGCCCGGCGGGTTAGCGCCTACCAGCGGGGGTAAGTCATTCCAGGTTTCAACGGCTTCATCGTTGAAGGCCAGGATGACGTCGCCCGGCTCAATTCCGGCACGGTCAGCTGAACCATCCGGGGTAATGTCGTTCACCAGTGCGCCGACCGGCCTGTCAAGCTCCAGCGCTTCGGCCATCTCTCGGGTGACCGCACCCACGATAACTCCGAGCAAACCGCGCTCAACCTTACCGGTCTCCCGCAATTGTTTCGCAGTGCTTGCTGCCACTTCAATGGGAATCGAGAAAGACAGGCCAATGTAACCGCCACTTGAACTGAGGATCCACGAATTAATCCCGATAACCTCGCCGTCCATATTAAGTAATGGACCACCTGAATTACCACGATTGATGGCCACATCGGTTTGAATAAACGGCACATATTGCTGTGCCCGGTTCGTCCTGCCCTTGGCGCTGACGATTCCGGCGGTAACACTTTGCTCAAAGTTAAACGGTGAACCAATCGCAGCAACCCATTCGCCCGCCTTGACAGATTCGGATTCAGCCAGGGTCAGATAGGGCAGCTTTTCTTCGGCAACGATTTTTAAAACCGCGATATCGCTGGCTTCATCGGAACCGATCAACTCGGCTTCAAATTCACGCCGGTCGGCCATGCGGATAATAATTTCATCGGCATCTTCAATCACATGGTGATTGGTCAGAATGTAACCATCATCGGAGTAAATAAAACCGGAGCCGGCTCCCATGCGGTCGGGTTGTGCCCCCCCCGGATCATTCGGAACATTGAAATATCTCCTGAAGAACTCAGGAATTTCGGGATGATTTTCACTTTGCGGGCCACGTTGCTCACCACCCTGATCGGGCGCCTGTCGGCCACGGCTACCAAACTGTGTCACGCGAATATTAACAACCGCCGGACCTGCTTTCTCTACCAGCTCCGTGAAATCCGGCAGTCCAGTTACCTTGGCAGACAGCGGAAGACTTACCATTAATACCAGTAGTGCAGCAAACCGCACCATAATTCCCTTATTCATAAACTACTCCGAAATAAACTAAACATTGATCCTGTTTTCTCTAGGTTTTGGCTGCTGCACCAGGTTTCAAGTAGGAATGGAATTTTCATTGGCACACCTGCCGGGTTGAGCTGATGGACGGCAAACTGCCATGTGCATGGATTTGAGCATGATACCTGCAAGTTTTTGCTGATTGTTCAGGCGGACAGCCAAAGCGCCACCCAATACACCCACACCCAGGGCGCCGACATCAATCCACAGCGCCTCCAGACCCATCAATTGTGCCAGGCTGTGCCCTATCCAAGCGCCTGCCAGCAGAGCTAACAGGGGCCATCCATAGGATACTGCCACGAGCTTTATATACACGGACTCCGGAAACGAAAGCGTCAGCATTTGCCCCGCCTGCACATCCAGCCCCCGCCTGTCCAACTCCATGACAACCGGTTTGCGAGCCAGCAGTTTTGCAAATAGACCTGCGCCGCAACCCTCGCCATTATCACAGGCACTGCACCCGGTTTGAGAACCTAAACGCACCCTCATCCGGTCACCATTACAACTTACAAGCTGTACATTCTGTTCAATCATTCTGGCTTGCTGGAGCTAATCCGCAGCGACACTGCGTACCATTTCATTCGCGATGGACTTGACCGTAACGGCCGGGACTTCGCCGATCACCGTAATCTGCAAATCACCTTGTGTGCGAATATAGGCATTGTTGGTGCCGAGTTGATTGATGCCCTGCTTCACCGCTGATTCGGCGTGGCGCTGTTCGACGTAAACCGAAACCGCGGCCAAGCCGTCGCTGTACACCATATGTTCATAGAGGCCATCAGCACCGGAGGTACGATTATGTGAGGTCAGCTGGAACCCCGGCGGCAATTTAGCCGGCTGCCAGCGGGGTTTTGATTGACTGACTGACGCTTTCTTGAGGCCAAATGTTTTCATTTCAACAAATGCCTGCGGATCAGAACTTGATTCGACCTCATCCAGGTCAATCGCTGATCCCATCGCGAAATCGGTAAACATCAACTTGGCCAATGGCTTGTGTCGATCGTCAAGCAACACCCATTTTAATAACAGGCCGGTTTGTTCTTCTAACCAGAAATCATAGCCATAGCGAAACTTGTCATTGGGTGAAATACTGACGCGGCGTGCCGTCTGACCCGCAATCCTGGCTGTACCACCGAATTCCAGTTGGTAACCGCTGGCGTCACCATCAATGACCGACAAGGGTAACTCGGGAAAATATGAACTTGCCAACACCTGGTCTTCTACGACCGCGGAGTAGTCTTCCAAGATACAACGCACGCCTTTGCGGTCGCGGATCACTTCACGATGCGGACCGCTGACGGAATACATGCGTTCACGGACGCCTGTTTCATCGGTCAGATGGGTGATACGCATGGTTTCAATTGCACCATCACGAGCGTAGACAAAGGTGCCCTGGTAACTCAGCTGGCTCATTGCGGTGGTCATACGTTCAAGCCAGGCGCGGGCCTTGGCTGAATCACCTGCAAAGGCGGTGCCGCCAAGACTGGCTAACAATAGGCTCAGAAAAATATTGCGGAACACGATATTACGGAACACCGGGCTCATCTGTTTTCAGTGTTTTCCTGCCCGGAGTCGGCTGTATCCGGCTCTACCTCGGAGCCAGCTGGAACAGGATCACTATCTGGCTTGGCTGAATCTGTCGCACTTGCAGTAGCGACGATAGGCACGAATGAAACAAAACCCTGTCTGCCCGCAGTCCTCGCCATCTGGTTATGCCTCAGGAGGTATGCGTTCAGACGATTTGAACTGGCCTGTTGATCAGGCGCGTAGCTGGCTGCCTGTGACACCGGTGCCAGTGGCAGTGTATTTGGACTGACGAATGGTTGACTCACCACACCTGCATCGGCCGGTGATCCGGCGCCCGGTACTCCCTGGGGTTGTGGTGCAGCAACAACGATCGCCAACAGGGCTACGCTGGCTGCCACCGCCAAACCGGAAACCGGTTTTAACCATGGGTGTTTCAGCCAGGCAGATACCTGTGGCGCATCCTCGGTCTGCAGGGACGCGTTAATCCGCGCACTTAGCCCGGACACCACCTGCTTGCCGCCTGGTTGCCGGATGCAATCTCTTATCAGGTGATAACGCTCCCATGTTGCGCACAAGGTCTCGTCCGAAGACAACCTGCGCGTCATGAACAGACCTGTATCACGCGTTAGCTCGCCATCCATCAAACTGGAAAGTTGCTCTAAAGATTCCTTACTCATTTCTTTCATTACCTGTGCCGGATATCTATGCCTGATATCACTTATTATTCCCCGCTGCTTATGTGACCACCAATCAGTGGTTTTAGTTTCGCATCGATCGCTTCCCGTGCACGAAATATTCTCGAACGCACGGTGCCGATGGGGCATTCCATCGTAACGGCAATTTCTTCGTAGCTCATGCCATCCATTTCCCGCAGCATAATGGCGGTGCGCAGATCTTCCGGAAGATCCGCAATCGTGTCATAAACGGTGCGTTCAATTTCCTCACGCATCATTTCATTCTCAGGTGTGCTTGTCTCGGTCAACCTGGGGCTCATGCCGTATTGTTCGGCGTCTGCCGCATCAATGTCACTGGCAGGGGGTCTACGGTTCTTTGCAACAATCCAGTTTTTGGCTGTGTTGATCGCAATTCGGTAAAGCCAGGTATAAAACGCACTGTCGCCACGAAACCTGCCAATCGCCCGGTATGCCTTGATAAAAGCTTCCTGGGCAACATCCTGTGCTTCCGCGGAATCGGATACATACCTGGAAACCAGGCTTACGATGCGGTGCTGATATTTTTGGATCAGCAGGTCAAAGGCGTGCTTTTCGCCCTTTTGCACCCGCTCAACCAGCAATTGATCGATTTTGGCTTCGCTCACTCCGCCCTGCACTCCAAGTGTTTGTACCGGCCCAACCCGGAAAAGTGTCCTTGAGCCGGAGACCAAGGGTATTTCATTACCGCGGATTTTAGTATCCGCGCAAACATCCAACCCGAGCGCCCTCATGCGCTCTTACCCTCTAAGATTGAGCATAGCATGATTACTTTCAATCCTGATTTACCTATTTTCATTGCTCGCTATGACCCGCAAGTGTGGCAGTGGTTCCCGGTGGCCGCATATTTTGCACGATTCAACACGAAAATCGCGTCCTGCCAGCCAAGACCACGAGTGCATCCCTGCATGAGCGGTGCGATAATGAGCGACCGGAACAAAACGCGGGAGGACCCAACGGCCACCGCTTTCAATGAAACCATTTAAACCAATGATGTATTCACTCCTTCGAAAAGCACTGTTTATCGCAGACCCCGAAACGGCCCATGGCCTTGCTCTCGAAGGCCTCCGCCTGGGTCATGAGATCGGCGCCACCAGCC
>CALJWY010000017.1 GCA_937974465.1 uncultured Lysobacterales bacterium
GCGTCGGCCATGAGAATGTCGGCCTGGGCAAAAAGCCTCGCTGCCTCAGCCGGAACTCAGAATCTATTAATACTGGGCGATCTGAATGCCTATCGTCTGGAGGATCCGATCTTTGCGATGCGTCAAGCCGGCTTCACAGAACTGCTGGATGACAGGCAGAGCCCGGTTTACAGCTTCGTATATCGTGGTCAGTACGGCAGCCTGGACTATGCATTTGCCTCTTCAGCTTTACTGGACAAGATTGATAAGGCCATGGTCTGGAACGTCAATGCGAGCTATCCGGGCAAGCTGAGCCTGCCGCAACCGTGGATGAGGTTTTCAGATCATGACCCGGTGGTGGTTGATATCTTGCTACGCCAGTCAAGCACTTCAGACTGAATTTCCGGGAAGAACTGCCTGAAAGCCTGTTTGAATTCGGGTGCGAACTCCGGCCATATCTCAATTACCCGGTGGAGCGGGTTGGGACGCGACAACCGGGTACCAATACCTGCCAGTGCGAACAATGTGACGTCCTCCTCCCGGTACGTCGTAAACAGGCCATGTTGGTCTGCATAACGCATAAAGCCTGTGAGTCCATCTGGCACCAGATCGATGTTGTCGCGAAGCAAGTCGCGGATTTCTACATCGAAGCGCTCAAGGCTTCCGGGCATGTATCGCCACCAGTTGACCGCCAGTTGGTGATCAAACGCCAGGTCAATGATAATGCCGGCATAGCGTCTGAATTCCCTTGGAAAACTGCGGCGCAGCTTCTTCACCACCGGCGAATGATCGGTGCACCGGTCAATATAGCGATGCATGATAATTCCTTGCCTGATTGGCTCGGGGTAGTTTCGCAGTGCGCGTCGGCCGCGAACAAAGTCACCAAACAAGCCACCCAGCATCAGCCCGGAATCACCATTCGCCAGGCATAGGTGGGCCAGAAAGTTCATTCAGCAACCTGCCCACAGCCCAATTTACAGGCCGGTAAAGTCAATTGTAGAATTGTTCTGACGTTCATTGGCATCCAATCATTTTAATTATTTTTGCAGAATTTATCGGCAAGAAAAACGACTTCCGGCTGCCGGTGAAAGACATGTTATTACTGCAAAAATTTCGCTAACCCTACCATAGAGTCGTCTTGCAGACT
This sequence comes from uncultured Lysobacterales bacterium, assembly GCA_937974465.1. Taxonomy (GTDB): domain Bacteria; phylum Pseudomonadota; class Gammaproteobacteria; order Xanthomonadales; family SZUA-36; genus SZUA-36. The sequence continues at coordinate 1,127 of CALJWY010000017.1, forward strand.
GCGGTATGATGGACACCTGCCTAATAATGGTGAAGCAGGGTATGCCGGAGTCTCACATCAAAATACAACCAGAAGAATTTCCGGCCGGGAAAAGCGAATTTTTCCTGCGTGGTCCGGCTGGTATGCTGGAATGTATAGCAGATGTCCCGGAACCGGCGGACGAAATTTCGGCGACCTTCGTCGTCTGCCACCCTCACCCGCTGCACGGTGGAACCTTTCATAACAAGGTTGTCACGATCATGGAACGCTCCATGCGGGAGCTTGGCCTGCGCACCGTTCGTTTCAATTTTCGTGGTGCTGGCGAGAGTGAAGGCGAGCACGATGAGGGTTATGGCGAAGCCGATGATCTGTTTGCCGTGACCGAATGGGTTCGGCACACCCGTCCCGATGACGAGCTGTGGCTGGGTGGTTTCTCCTTTGGCTCTTATATCGCCCAGCGCGCGGCACAAAACCTGCAACTGGGACAGTTGATCAGCATAGCGCCACCGGTTGACAGGTATGAGTTCTCCAAGCTGCAGCATCCTGGTTGTCCCTGGCTGGTCATACAGGGTGACGAAGACGATGTGGTCGCCCTGGAAGATGTAACCTGCTGGTATGAAGAGCTTGATCCACGGCCTGAATTTCTTGTTATGGAGCAGGCAGACCACTTTTTCCACCGGCGACTCATGGATTTGCGCGGTTTGCTGAAAAACGGTGTGCGTCCAAACCTGCCGCAAACCAGATCAAGCTGAATCACCCGACCGAGCAAGCCTTGCAACGCAGTCCACTGGTCATTTATCAGTCTCTCCTGACCGAGGACGGTTATAAAAGCGATCCCGATCAGGCCAGGGCCATCGAGGCCCTTGATAATCTGTGGCTGGAACTGACCGCCCAGCAAGCCTCCTCCTGGTGGAATCCATTGCGTGGTAAACAGCCAGCACCGGTTAATGGTCTTTATCTGTGGGGTGGTGTCGGCCGAGGCAAGACCTGGATGATGGACCTTTTCTTTGACAGCCTGCCAGGCAAGGACAAGCTGCGCATTCACTTTCATCGCTTCATGGCGCGGGTCCACGCCGCCCTGCAGGACACACAGTCAACCCGTGACCCGCTGCGAGCCGTCGCCCGCCAGTGGGCAAAACAATACAGGGTTCTGTGTTTTGACGAATTTTTCGTTGCGGATATCGCCGATGCGATGTTGTTGGGCGTGCTCCTCCAGGCTTTGTTCGAAGAGGGCGTCACCCTGGTTGCAACATCAAACTCCAGCCCGGATGATCTCTACAAAAACGGTCTGCAACGCAGTAAGTTTTTGCCTGCAATTGCATCGTTGAAAGCCCATTGTCAAAGCATTCACGTTGCTGGTGAGCGGGATTTTCGCCTGCGCATCCTGCAACATTCCGAGATTTACCACCATCCGCTTGGCCATGGCGCCGAAGACGGCCTGACACGTGCTTTCGAAGAGATGTCAGCGGGCTGTATGCTGGATCCCCGCCTCGAAATCAATGGCCGCACTCTGCATGCCGAGCGGCGCAGTGACGGTATCATCTGGTTTGATTTCCATGAACTGTGTGAGCAGCCAACCAGTACTTCAGATTTCATTGAGATCGCGCGCGCATTTAACACGGTACTGCTCTCCTGCGTGCCGAAGATGGATGAAGGCAACGCCGATGCCACGCGCCGCTTTATCAATCTTATAGATGAGTTTTACGACCGCAATGTGAAAATGCTGATATCCGCAGCACTGCCCATTGATAGCTTGTATACGGGAAACCGGCTGGCCTTTGAGTTTCAACGAACCGCTAGCCGCCTGACAGAAATGCAGGGGAACCATTACCTGGCGAAACCCCACCTGCCCTGACCTTTCACCCTGACCTTTCAATTATGGAGATTGAAAACTGCCTTGTTTGCAAGGCGGTAACCTAAGCCATATATAGGCTCGATCAGGTCGGTTCCGGGACTGATTTCTTCCAGTTTGCGGCGTCGATTTTTCACGTGGGTGTCAATGGTTCTGTCACTGACAATGCGGTAGTCAGAATAGATGGAATTCATCAACTGATCGCGGGAAAATATTTGTCCTGGCCACGCTACCAGGTACTTGAGCAAGGCAAACTCGACCGGTGATAGTTTAAGCACATGGTTGTTGAGGCTTGCGACATGGCGCTCGGCGTCAATTTGCAAACCTGCCGGTACCTGGCAGCCATCAGACATGCAGCAAAGTCGTGGCAAAAGCGTTTCGGCAACGAACCTGGCAAGCGCGATTGCGATAGCTAGGGATTACATTTTTTGTCCTCGGTGGGGATGTATTACGCATTAGCAAGCCCCAGCACCCGTACCGGGGATGCCTGCCACCAGGTTCCTGCTATAAAATCTGCAAATGATATTGGCTGGCCTTACGGCAACCTGCACTGCAATCACCTGAGAGTAATCGCCCTGTCCCGATTATCCAGGTAATAGTCAGAATTGATGTGATCTCCCGGGCCGAGGGAAGAAAAAACTATCTTGGAGCAGTGCCCGTCAGCGCTGGAAAGATGGACTTCCAAACCCGAACTGGCGCCGTTGGTACCAGGCCTTATCCTGGCAAGAGGGAACAATGACAACAGGCTTTTGCTGTCTTCGCATGAGGTAATACCGGTAAAGGCGGCACCATCATTGCTTCCCCTGCTTGCGAAACTCACGGTTACAACAAACGCCGCAAGAATAAAACATGCCAGCACCACAGCACTGGCCCGTGCAATTGGATTTTTATCTTTCAATTTACTCACCCTGACCGATGGATAAAATGTTTTCTTTATTTACTATAGCGGATGAGAACGATTCTTGCTTGGATTATGTGAAAATATTCAAAATACGAACGGCACAAGCCATTTAGTGCGTTCTTTGTATTCTGCCCATTCTGCATGGCGTGACAGGCTGGCTTCCTTGATGATCATGTTGACGGCAAAAATTCCAAGCCAGACCCAGGCCAGAATCAACACCGGCAACCAATGCCAGACCATCAATGCAAAACTCCCGTAAATCAGCATTTCACCCAGGTAATTGGGGTGCCGGATATAGCGATGCATACCGCTGGAGATAAGCCCCTTTCGATACCGCAAGGTGAAATATTTCTGCGCATCTGCGGCGATCATAATGACGCTACCGATCATGCACATACTCACACACAGCGCATACCAGGCACCGTCGGAAAGAGGGTAATTGGGCGTGGATATGCCCGAGATCAGCAACCAGCCAAAAACCCAATACCAACCCAATACACCAACAAATGCGTTGATACCGCCACCAATTGTTATCCTTTTTTGCCAGGCCGGATCAGGAAAAGCGATATCCTTGATAAACCAGATCAAGCCATAACTTCCCTGCATTGCAAGGTACACCCACGCAGTTGTTGAAAAGTTCTGGTAGTACCACATCAGGAAACCAAGAAAGAAAAACGTCCCGCATTTCTGAAAGTTAATCACCCAAGCAAACTTCCATGGCCGCGGTCCACCCCCAAAATCATTAACCGCATAACCGGTCAGCCGGTTCAACCGCACTGCCCACGCGGGCGCGGTCTGCCGCTCTACCAGTTGATCTCTGTTTTCATCAGTCATACAAACCAGAGTACTGTAAATTCCGCGACGCAGGCAATAGCAGCGCTATTGGCAAGACGTGAAGCGCCGCTGAGTGCGCTAACTGGACACAGCTACCACGCCCAAAAAGCTGAAAGGTTCCAGAGTCCTCGGTCGCCCCGTTTTATCTGCTTGATTGGGATCCAGAAGTCGTGCCAGCTAGGCGCGCAATGCAGGCAATAGCAGCGCTATTGGCAAATTGTGCAACAACGCTGTCGCAACTTCTGGGCGCAAGGAAGCGGATAAAACGGGGTGAATGAGGGCTCCAAAAAAAAAGAAGGACCAGCAAGGGGTCAGCCGGTCCTTCTGTGAGGTCGAAGCAAGGGGAGCTTCGGTCCTCGATTCGAAAATGGCATAAGGGGGAACGCCACTTTCGATTCTGCTGGTTCTTTCGAACCGAAAAACAAAATTATTTAGGGCATCTTAAGACTATAATCCCATATGGTGGCAGAGTCTACCGCAATTATATCGAATGCATAACAAACAAGTC
>CALJWY010000018.1 GCA_937974465.1 uncultured Lysobacterales bacterium
GGAAACCTTACCGCCAGCTCCGTAATTGGTGGTTTGATTTTGCTCAATAAATCGGACGAATTTGTGTCGCAAAACGGTAATAGATCAAGTGGCATACTTAACGGAGGTCCCATAACTTATTGTTTTATTTGGTTTTGTGAAATGCTCGGTTCGCGCCGCCTGCACCAATTTTTATTGAAATTAAAATCATAATTTGTGCCCCCGCAAATTTCAGGTGGGTGTCTTGCACCACCCACTTGCACCATGCTATTTGTCCTCTGGCCCTCTTGGTCTTTTGGGAGGACTATGCAAACCTCCGGGCGATAACGCTGTTGGCAACGATCAGCCGGTTGGCGAGTACGGCCATGATACGAAATGCAAATTCGGTGTTTTCACCCACGAATGCTCTAAACTGATCACGATTCAGGCGTGCCAGTTTTACCTTGGTGAGCGCTGTTGCCGTGGCGCTGCGAGTGGCTGTTGGAGCAACCATCGCCATTTCGCCGATCATGCCACCGGGACTTTCCATACCCAGGGGTTCGTCAAGTAATGTAAGCTCGACCTCACCTGAAATAACGATGTACATCACATCAGCCGGCTCTCGCTCCGTGAAAATGACAGACCGGGCCTTGTATTCCTCCGTTTCTTCCCAATCACGAAACATTTCATCAAGTTTCATAGTGCATAACCTCTTTTAAATTGATTATTAAACCCGTCTATAATTGTCCAAGTCTAGCCCAGATAACAAAATATATTAAGGCATTGGAAAGAAAGGAACGGTTGCTCGTCGTTCAGAATGCGCCTGGTTGCGGAAAGAGTCATGCCCAATGCAGTGGCCTGGCGGACCGGTTGGGGTGCCGTCAGTGGAAACCCTGGCATGCGGCGGACGAATTGGGTAAAGAAAAAAACAACGCAGAATTGTCAGCCATGCCCGCGATTCTGAAGCAAATGCTGGTGAGTAAAAAATTTATCAAACGCTCGAATCAGTATATGATAGGGGCCGGTGAAGCAGATCAATCCATTATCAATTTAATATTACTATCGGCGTGGATAAACCGTATTCGGTAAATTGGGAAGTAACATGGCTCTAAAGAATAAGATAGGCAGTAAGCAAGATTTGGAAATAAAGGACAAAAAGTTCCTGTATGAACCTCCCCAGCTGATCAGCTTTGGCCTGGTGAAAGACTTGACAACCTCTGCTAGCATAGCCGAAAAAGTGGAAAACACTGGGGCGGACATGAAAAACAATGCAAGAAGACGGATGCCGTAAGTCTCACTCGCTTCCATTGTGTGTTCGTCGTTTTCAAGCGCCTAAGAAAGGAGTCAGAGCCTTTTTCAGCCCAGTTGAGTCAATACTGAGGTGGCCGCCAACCTAAGCAACCAGATACGCTTCGGATTAAACCGTTACCTATGTAACCGAAATCGACCTTTGGAAAAATGGTGGGCCGTGAAGGATTATTCCGGGCTTCCTGCCCTCCACCCTTCGGGCCATCTCCGCTACGCTATGATGTTCAAATTCGCTCCCGGCAAATTTGTCGAACCTTCGACCATCGGATTAAAAGATTCGCGCCTGACTTATCAGGTCTTTATTAATCAGTCACTTACGGTGTTTGTCCATTTACAATGTGCCCGTAAACGCAAAAAAGCGCGGAAAAAGCGCGGACACCCATGTCTCGAGACATGGGTGATGAGATGGACGCCTCCATCCATCGTAACGGCGTCGCAATGTGCCACACTGGTATTGGCCGGCCATAAGGCCCGCATGTCACTCAGTCATCTACGCAAGAGGAGGCGTCCATCTCATCATCCACATCTAATCCTCACCCTACATAAACCTGCGCCATTCGCCATAGAGACCATCAGGTCACTTGACTAAGCTGGATAAATGCCAGAACCAAGAGGTCCGTATGCATATCATAAGGCAGTGATCTTTCAGTGCGAAGACACTAACAATCCTAGCCCAGGACTTGTAACGTGTGGCGATACACGATACACTCCAAGCTAGCGATAAAAGACTTCTGCCATAAAGGGTTGAAGAAGTTTTATCGAACCGGAACACGTGCTGGAATACAACCATCACACGCACCTCGGCTTGCCAGGCAGCTTGCAAGACTAAACTCTGCAACGTCACCAATGGACATGAACCTTCCCGGATGGAATCTACACCCACTTAAAGGTGACCTCGCGGAGAAATGGGCAGTAAATGTCAATGGAAACTGGCGACTGATCTTCAAATTCAAAAATGGCGATGTATTTGGTATTGATTATGACGACTACCACTGAAACTTCCCAACGAAATAATATGTTCAACCCACCTCACCCCGGTGAGACACTACGCGAAGATGTGCTTCCTGAAATGGGGCTAACCGTTACAGAAGCTGCCAACCAAATAGGCGTTAGCCGTGTGACTTTATCTAGGGTGCTTAATGGACATGCAGCAATCTCACCTGGCATGGCCTTGCGTCTGGAAGCGTGGTTGGGTGTTGAAAATGGTGGCTGCGCTGAAACCTGGCTCACCCAGCAACTTGCTTATGACCTGTGGAAGGCTCGACAAAAAGCCGCATGAGGGGCAAGGTGCCAGAGTGCACCCTAAAAAACTTCTGAGCATTGCTGACAAGCCATATGGCGTGACGCAATGTCACGGTTCATACAACATTTGGGTTGCATCTAAACAAGGAAAATATTTGAGAAAATGGTGGGCCGTGTAGGATTCGAACCTACGACCATCGGATTAAAAGTCCGGTGCTCTACCAACTGAGCTAACGGCCCGTTGAGACTATCGCGAGGAGCGCGGAATTCTATTTGAAAATGCCGCGGTACTCAAGAAAAAATGGTGAATCAGGTGGATTTATATCGCGTCGGGTCAATAATACCTGCCGCTTCGAATCCCGCAGCGCGAATTCGGCAGGAATCACAGACCCCACAGGCCTCCCCATCTTCACTCGCCTGGTAACAGGAAACGGTTAGAGCGTAGTCTACTCCCAATGCGGTGCCTTGTTGGATAATCTCGGCTTTGCTGATGTCAATCAATGGTGTGTGGATTTCCAGACGCTTGCCCACCACCCCAGCTTTTGTCGCCAGGTTGGCCATTTCTTCATAGGCATTGATGAACTCGGGACGGCAATCCGGATAGCCGGAATAATCCACGGCATTGACACCAATAAAAATATCACCAGAACCCAACACTTCCGCCCAGGCCAGTGCCAGAGACAGCATGATGGTGTTGCGTGCGGGTACGTAGGTAACCGGGATACCTTCACCTTCTTCTTCCGGCACGTCGATATCGTCGGTTAACGCGGAGCCGCCAAAGGCACGCAAATCCAGCTTGATGACCTTCAGTGTTGCGGACATTGAGCGGGCTACGTTTTCGGCAGCCTGCAGCTCGGAGCGGTGTCTTTGCCCGTAATCGAGCGACAGCGCATGACAGTCATAGCCAAGATCGCTGGCCATGGCCAGAACCGTGGCTGAATCCAGGCCTCCGGAAAGTAATACAACCGCGGGTTTTTTTGTCTGTGTACTCATACTCTACTTGCTATTTACCGGGCACATCGCCCCATAGAATTTTATGTAATTGTAACTGAACCCTCACCGCCAGCTGATCTTCCAGCACCCAGGCGGCCAGTTCAGTGGCATCCTGCTGGCCCCAGGCAGGTGAAAACAGGATGTCCTGTTTCTCTTCCAGGCCTCGTGAACGCACCTCATCAAGCGCCCAGTCATAATCTCGACGAGAGCAGATTACGAACTTGACCTGGTCGTGTGGTGTAAGCACATCCAGGTTTGCCCACAGATTGCGCTCAAGCTCGCCGGAATCCGGGGTTTTGAGATCCACCACCCGGCTGACGCGTTTGTCTACCTTGCTGACATCAATCGCACCACTGGTTTCCAGCGAAACCTGGTAGCCGGCTTCACACAGCCTGTCGAGCAACTCGTGGCAACGCTTTTGTGCCAATGGCTCACCGCCTGTCACACAAACGTACCTGGTTTTATGGCTTGCGACCTGCTCCATGATCTGGTCGATGTGCATCCATTCCCCACCGTAAAACGCGTATTCGCTATCGCAATACACACAACGCAATGGGCAGCCTGTCAGGCGTATGAAAACAGTCGGCCTGCCGGCATCGCGGGCTTCACCTTGCAGAGAGTGGAAGATCTCGGTGATTTTCAGCATGCCTTGCCGGGATTGAGAAGATTGATTTGACATAGGGGAATTTTACTATGAGTAAGGTGTGGACATGTGAAAATGAGATTCCCGCCTTCGCGGGAATGGCGGCTTTTAATTTGACGCCTTCAACCTCTCAGCAACGTCATCCTCGCGAATGCGGGGATCTCCTGCAGGAAATGCCACGGCGGGACAATGAGATTCCCGCCTTCGCGGGAATGACATTGTTTTTGGAATGACATTGTTTTTGGAATG